>CAZAQQ010000061.1:0-2363 GCA_964487485.1 uncultured Candidatus Bathyarchaeia archaeon
CAGCTGCTGCAGCAGCTGTTCCAGACTTGAAATCCTCAATATGAGCGCGCAAGGGATCGTAGATGTGAGCATGGGCGTCGATTACTCCGGGAAGCACATACTTGCCGCGGCCGTCAATTTTTCTCTCACCATTTTCAACCTTTTTTCCTACACTGACGATTTTTCCTCCTTTGATGGCAATGTTTGCTTCAAAAATTCGCTGCGAACTGACGACTCTTCCTCCCTCTACTACAACGTCGACCAACAAACCTCTTCGCCACGGCGATTTCATGGTGATGCTGAAACTTAGGCCACAAGCTTCTAGTTACTTCGTCCGTTCTTCGAATCGCAAGGCTCTTGTGGGGCAGATGCTCACGCACGCACCGCAACCATAACACTTCTCAGCTTTGATCGTCACCTTTGGCTTACTCGCCTTAGAAGCCCGCGACAGCTCAACAGCTCCGTATATGCAATACTTGTTGCATAACCCGCAAACTTTGCAAAGTTTCTCATCCACCGTAGGCAGCAAAGTTTCCGGTCGCAATGGTTTTGGGGGGAGATGTTTCAGAGCTATTCCACAAATGTCTTTGATTGAGTCATGTCCGTGATCGACCAAGTATTGGTCAATTTCGTGAGCGACGCGGCCGAAGATGCCGGATCCTTCTAGGATGGCGCCGGTGCAGATTTGGACTGCTGAGGCTCCGGCCATTATATGCTCGATAGCATTGGCTCCGCTCATTATTCCTCCTACGCCGATTACAGGAATCTTGACGGAACGGGCAATTTCGGCTACGCATCTTACTGCTATGGGCCTTATCGACGGGCCTGAAAGCCACCCGAAACCGTTTTCTCCTCCGAGGGCAGGCTTACCGGTTTCTACATCTATGTGTAGGCAGGGGCCTATCGTGTTAATGGCTGTGATTCCATCGACGCCAGCTTTCTCAAGCGCTTTTGCGAACTCAGCAACTTCGATGACATGTGGGCTCAGCTTCGCGAAAATCGGGATTTCTACAGATTCTTTCAGAATCTTCGCTACTTCAACCACGGGCTTCGGATCCATTCCAAGATAATGGGTGGAGAACTCTATACCGTCGACTCCTGATTTTTCGACAAGCGGTCCCAGCTTTTCTACTTCCTCCGGCTTGTAGCCAATGCTGGCGATCAGAGGAAGGCCTGTTTCTTTGGCTACCCCATACTCTGTCTTGACCCATTGCTCATAGGGCAAGTCAGACCAAAGCTCAGCGTTCAAGAGCCCTATTGGAACCTTGATCGCACTTTTTGTTACGTGTACTAGGCGATTGTCCATGGCTAACGCAATATGCGACAGCGTTTCACCTCGGTCCACAAGGACCATGCATGGACGTGGTACGGAAGCTGGAGCCACGCTTATCGTTTTTGCAACGAGACCTCCAGCGCCGCCTTCAAAAGCCTCTTTCAACGCCCTCCCGTTTCTCGAAGGCGGGCCCGCTGCTGTTAGAACAGGGTTTTTGAACTTGATGCCAGCGACTTCTGTTGTGATGTTTACTGACCTTGGCAAATTGGCTTTCCGTCCCTTTGTTTTCAGCACCTTTGCCTATTTGGTAAGGGGTAGCTAGCCATGTCCAGCCATGGCTGTTGACCTTTTTAAGGAGAAACATTCTTCGGTTAAACATTTCTCTATCTAGCCTGAACAGAGTGTTGAGGATGCCTATGGTTAGCTTACTGATTGAAAATGGGCTTATCGTGACTATGGACGGAGATCGGCGTATTCTAGAGGATGGTTGCATAGCGATTGAGAACGAGGAGATTGTTGATGTTGGGAAAATGGATGAGGTTCGGAGCCGATATAGGGCTGAAAAAGTGATAGACGCGAAGGGGAAGGTGGTAGTTCCAGGTTTCATATGTTCTCATACACACTTGTATGGAATGCTCTTGCGTGCAGCGCCTCTGAGAATTGCCTCGCCTAGTAATTTTGCTCAGATCTTGGAGAGAGTTTGGTGGCCAACGGATGAAAGCCTCAATGTTCAAGATGCGTATGCTAGTGCTCTTGTAGGCTGTTTGGAGTTTCTGAGGTCAGGGGTTACCTGCTTTGCCGACACGTATTCTGGCCCAAACTCAATTCACCTCAGCCTTGACTACATAGCCAAGGCCGTAAGTGAAACGGGAATTCGGGGAATCCTAAGTTTCGAAGCGACAGAGAGACATAGCGTTGAGGAAGGGGAGAGGGGAACGGCTGAAAATGTGAGATTCATTGAAAAATTTCAGGGCGACAAAAGCAAGATGTTAATGGGTATGCTCAGTCTGCACGCTTCCTTCACATGCTCAGATGAGATCATGGGGAAGGTCAGGTCTTTGGCAGACAAATACCGTGCCCCCATCACAATTCATGCTTCAGAAGGCCTAGT
>CAZAQQ010000061.1:2463-8201 GCA_964487485.1 uncultured Candidatus Bathyarchaeia archaeon
GTCGTCGGGTTGGGGAATGATGGGTACATTTTTGATCAGTTTGAAAACATGCGAGCCGCATATTTGCTTCATCGAATTCATCGGGAAGACCCAAGAGTTACTAGTCCTGAGATGGTTGTGGAAATGGCCACTGTTAGAGGCGCTGAGCTCTACGGCTTGGAAGGTTTAGTTGGATCAATTGAAAAAGGCAAGAGAGCTGACATAGTTTTGGTTGATTGCAGCCGTGCTCCGACGCCTATCGTTCCACAAAATGTCTATGCGCATCTTGTGAATACAGTTGGCGGATGCGATGTGGACACAGTCTTGGTTAACGGTCGAGTGTTAATGGAGAAGAAAACGGTTCTAAGCGTGAAGGAACGTGATGTGATTCAAATCTCCCGAGATGCGGCGAAATCTCTTTGGGGGAAGTTAACCGCTAGGTAGCTCGCGGATTTTCTTTCCTGCGTAGCCTCAGCTGATCTGTCTTCATCGCCTGAATTGCTAGATCCAGTTCTCCTGACCGCCACCTACAGGGGGAAAGATCGCTACAACATCCCCATCTTTGATTTCTGTATCCAACCTCGACAATGTGTCTATACCTATTCCATTTACAAGAACCTTGACGTAGGGCTTTATGTTACTCTTGTCCTCATCCAGCACTCTTTCAGTGAAAATTTCGCCGAGCTTAAGCTTTAGAAGTTCCACCAAGTCCCTAACTGTCCTTCCCTTTACTTCTATGGTTCTCTCTCTGAAACCAAAAACCTCAGTGAACGTACCCATTGTCTTGACTATGATCTTTATCACTTCGCAGTCCCCGATCCAACTTTCATGATGGAGCGTGAAAAACCTTGTTTTTGCATCTAACTTGGACTACTTTTGCGTAAGCATCCGTCATGGCTCTTGCCATAGTTCTTGACATAAATATGTTAATTTCTTTCGCCACCGCAAACCTAAATAGCTCATATGTGTTAAGTAGTATTGCGGGCAACCTAGGCTATCTCTAGCTTAGGCGAATGGTGAAAGAAGTGAGAAATCGATTGATCATTAGGCCGGAGAAGTGTACAGGCTGTCGAATATGCGAGCTGGTTTGCTCCTTCCATCACAATAGAAACTTCAATCCAAAAAGAGCCCGCATAATGGTTTTGCGAAACTCAGAGGAAGGCGTCTATGTTCCGACAGTTTGCCAACAGTGTGAAAAGCTCCCATGCGAAGAAAGCTGCATCGTCGGAGCTATACATAGGGATAACAAAACTGGAAGCACCGTAATCGACGCAAGCCTCTGCATTGCTTGCGGAAAGTGCATTATTGCCTGTCCATTCAACGGCATATTTGTTGATCCTGCTACTTCTCGCGTTATCAAATGCGAACTTTGTGAGGGTGATCCGCAATGCGTAAAGTTCTGCCCCAGAAAAGCGATTGAACTCACCGCAGCTAGAACGATCGAATCGGCGGAGCCAAAGGTTTCCCTCAAACCCCTCATACAAGTGCACTAACTGGAGTGGCTCCAATTGCTCAAGTACAAGGGATACGTGGGGGCGTACCTACATGTCGATCTCACCAAAGGGAAAATCTTGGCGAAGGAGCTGCCTGAAAGTTGGCCTAGGCAGTACTTGGGCGGAGTGGGTTTCTGCGCGAGAATTCTGTGGGACGAAGTTGGGCCTGAAACAAACCCTCTAGGCCCTGAAAACCTCATAGTCTTGGCTACAGGCCCTGTCACGGGAACCTTCTTCCCACCATCAGGTCGCTACGTTTTTGCAACAAAGTCTCCGCTGACTGGTATATGGAGCGAATCACATTGCGGAGGCTATTTTGGGCCGGAGCTAAAGTATTCGGGTTACGATCTCGTTATCCTAGAAGGGAAATCGGAAAAACCTGTGTACCTCTTTCTTGATGACGGATCTGCTGAACTGAAGGGTGCGGAAGACTTATGGGGTAAAGATACTCGCGACACAATCAAAAGTATCAGGCAAGACCTGTCAGATCAAAGCATTGAAGTTGCCTGCATCGGCCCTGCTGGCGAGAACCTAGTCAAATATGCAAGTGTAATAAGCGACTTCTATAGGGCTGCTGGTAGGAGTGGCGTTGGATGTGTAATGGGGTCAAAGAAATTGAAAGCCGTTGCCGTTCGTGGAACAAGAGATTTGGAGGTTGCGGATCCCGAGAAATACTTTGAGGTGGCAACTGAAGCCTACGAGATGTGTGCAAAAGGCGTATGGGGAGAAGCAGCGGAGAATTCTCTGGGCACCTATGGTACACCTAACCTACTACCACTCATGAACACGATAGGGAGGCAGCCGACTAAGAACCATTGGGCTGGCGTCTGCGAGTTCGTCGAAGAAATAGGACCCGAAGCAGTCAGACAGAAGTACAGAGTTGGACGAGACTCATGCTTATCATGCGTCATCCAATGCAAATTCCTGTCTTATGTTCCTTCAGGTTCTTACGCTGGAACCCTGACTGGCGGACCAGAATATGAGACGGTTACATCGCTTGGATCTAACTGTTTGAATAAAGACTTGGAATCGGTGATCCATGCGAACCTGCTATGCAACCTTTACGGGATGGACACAATCTCGGTAGGCAAGTGCATTTCCTTCGCTATGGAGTGCTATGAGAAAGGGATCATTGATAGGGCAGATATGGACGGCGTTGACCTGAAGTGGTCGAACGCAGATGCAATGATTCAAATGATTCATAAGATTGCCCGCAGGGAAGGATTTGGCGGCTTGCTGGCCGAAGGCGTCAGGGTAGCGTCTGAGAAGATAGGTAAGGGTTCGGAGAGGTTTGCGATTCATGGGAAAGGTTTGGAAGTTTCAGCTCAAGATGGGCGGGCACACAAGTCCATAGGTTTGACTCATGCTATTTCGGTGAGAGGTGCAGATCACCTCAGATCTTTGTGTACCATCGACGAACTGTGTTATGTGGACATAGCGAGGAAGAGGTTCGGGGAGAAAAACATCAAGGATGTTTGTGACTTGCTTTCTGAAAAGGGGAAGGGGCTCATTGTGAAAGATCAAGAAGATTTCTTTGCTATTGTGGACTCGCTCTTAATTTGCAAGTATGGAACTATGTGGCCACCGATCTACTACTTTGACTTCCTCACGAATCTCATCCCGTCCCTGACTGGCATGAAGGAATATGCTGATGAAGCGGAGCTAAGATTGACTGCTGAACGCATTTGTAACCTAAGGAGGGCGTTTAACGTCAGGGAAGGCCAAAATCGGAGAGATGAAGAGTTGCACCCGAGATTTACGAGGGAGCCTATGCCGACAGGGCCGGCCAAAGGACAGATAGTACAGTTAACCCCTATGCTCGACGAGTATTACAAGCTTCGAGGCTGGGATGTTCGTTCCGGTCTACCCTTGCGGTCAACATTGGAAAGAGTTGGTCTACGGGATGTTGCCGCGGAACTACAGCAAAAGAACAGGCTAGCTGAATAGACGACTAATTCATTGGTTCAAGAACAGGTTGCAAGTCACTGAGACGATAGCAGTTTCAATCTTAGAAAGAACTTACATCACTCAAGCTAGCACTTGGCTAGTCTTAAATACGCGTGGGGAGCTATCAAGTAAAATTACGGAGCAAACGGATTCGATGCGAAATGGTTGAAACAGCGATCTCCAAAAGCCTATCCCAGTACCACGAAATGATCAGAGACTGCATCTCAAACATTGATGAGGCTGTGGAAGCTGAGTTGAACCGATACAAGAAGTTTAGCTTTCATGAGCCACTTCTTTACGCTTTGAAAGGTGGAAAAAGAATCCGGCCGTTGCTTCTTATTCTGTCCGCTGACAGCATCGGAAGAAGAAATGAGGATCCGTACCCCGCCGCTATTGCTGTGGAGCTTTCGCACACAGAGTCCCTCATCCACGATGACTTGATAGACGGCGATTCTAACCGGAGGGGAAGAGGGTCCTTCCACATCCGATTTGGCCAGCACTTAGGCATTTTGAGCGCAGATTTTGTCCTCGCGATGATTCTAAATCTGATCTCGAAATATGAGGATCCTAGGATAGGCAAGGAATTTGCACTGGCGGCATGTAAAATGTGTGAAGGCGAATTGGTCGAAATCAATACGCGAAACAATGTGAAAAACTTGGACTGGGAGACTTACTTGGACATAATAGAAAAGAAAACTGCTTCATCTTTCTACGCCTCTGCAAAGATTGGGGCGATTCTAGGCGGCGGTGAGGAATGGGAAATAGAAAGCCTTTCGGGCTACGGGAAACTGCTCGGGATGGCTTACCAGATGAAAGATGACTCCCTAGATTGGGATGGGAAGAAGGAGGTCGCGAACGAGCTGGTTGCGCTACCTAAAGGCGTGGATATCCCAAACCATCTTAGGAAAATGGCAGAGGACTACTCTGCGAAAGCAAAGAAAAAACTATCGCCGCTAAAAGATTCGAGAGCTAAAATGTCTTTGTTAAGCCTTTCGGACTATGTTGTTCAACGTGACTCCTGAGGACTATTGCGAAGAAGAGATCGCAATTTGAAGGCAACTTGGAGAGTTCGCTCCAACAAGGATCAGCATGAGAATTATGTCAAGTCATGCCGACGAGTAGCGCCTACATAAGTTGGTATACTCCTTGAAAGTTCGCGGCGGCCTAAGCTACCTAGATGCTGAAAAACCTAGAATAGTTATGTATTGCGGCAAGGGTGGGGTTGGGAAAACCACATCTGCGTCTGCTACTGCACTGCATTTTGCTAAGAAGGGCGAAAGCACATTACTGATATCGACTGATCCTACTCCGTCGCTTTCAGACATATTGGAAGTTGACGTTAGAGGAGAAGTCACCCCTATCAAGAAGGTTAATGGCCTTAACGCTGTTGAGCTGGACTATGAGCTTGTAGTCGAGAGGTGGAGGGAAAGATTTGGAAAGGAAGTTTACGAAGTCATCTCATCCTTTCTACCAGTGGGCGAAGAGATTCTTGACTATGTTGCAGGAGCTCCAGGAATAGATGAAGAGTTTGCGTTAAGCTACATACTTGAACTTTATGAAAGTGGAGACTACGGCGTCATAGTATGGGACACCGCTCCAGCGGGGGGTACCCTGTCCCTCGTTAAATTGCAGGACAAGTTTTATCGACATCTAGGCGAAGCTGCCCAGCTATATGCTAGAGTACGCAGGGCACTTGAGGCGCTTCTTAAGGGTACGGCAAAGAGAGACCCTATGGAAATAATTGCGATGTGGGAACAGCTCGCGCAAAGAGTTCTCGAAATGCTGAGGGATAAGAGAACACATGCTATTGTTGTGACTATTTCCGAGGCTTTAGGCGTTCGACAAACTGAAAGGGTTGTCAAAGAGCTAGAGGCCTTTGGATTATCTATCAGCAAGATTCTTGTAAACTACGTTGTGACAGAGGATATTTGCAAATGCGATTTTCACAGGCAAAGGACTGAAATGCAGGAGAAGTATCTCCAAATGCTTAAGGAGCGGTACGGCGATAGGCCGGGCATAGCCATTGTGCCTCAAATGCCTCAAGAAGTAAAGGGAATTAGCTCAATAGAGAAAGTTGAGCAATTGTTGTTCTAATTCATCTTCCAGTTTATTAATAAGCTTCTCTTTTTGCTTTAGAAATCCATATTTCTTCATGCACGTTCCAAGTTGGAAGGGTTGATTATACATTTGTTTCTAAAAGAAGTGCCCTTTTCGCTGATTTTCTGAGGGTCGAAAGGTATACTCTTACTACGATATGCCTTTTCGGCGATTGAAATTGTATTATGTCATTTCTCTATTGGAGAAGCATTGGTTAAATGA
>CAZAQQ010000062.1:0-8139 GCA_964487485.1 uncultured Candidatus Bathyarchaeia archaeon
TGAGTGAGGCATACGAGCTTCCTATCATGGTTGTTGAAGGGGGCATTCAAGAAGCCATTTACGGGCTATCCACTCCGAAAGTTTTCTGGGGCGCCTTAGCATCTCTATCCTTGAAATTCGGAGTAAGGATATTCTATACCGCTGATACGCTTCAAACCTCTGACCTTATTTCAGTGTTCGCGAAACAACCCCTCTTCAGGGAGAGAAAACTGCCGCTTGTGGTTAAGAAGCCGAGGATAGAGACGGTTGCTGACGCTCAGTTATCCATCGTTGAAAACCTTCCGGGTATAGGTCCGAAATTGGCTGATCGATTGCTTAGACGCTTCGGAACCTTGAGGAGAATATTTACAGCTTCTCCAATAGAGCTTTCAATAACCGAGAAGGTTGGAAAGGCCAAGGCGAGGAAAATCACGGAGCTGCTTGATGCCAAGTATAAGCCGAGGGAAAGGATGCCGATCCAGAAGAGACTTGCTTGAGGCAATGAAAATTGAAAGGGTTTGCGAACAGTAGAGGATGCCCCCGCACGTCTAATCCAGAGTCTTTGATTCCTCAAATTCTCGTAGAAGTTGTTTCTGTCTCTCAGTTAGCTTTGTCGGTGTTCGAACAACCACCCTCACGAGCTGGTCTCCCCTGCCACGTCCATGCAGCTCAGGCAAACCTTTACCCCTCAATCGGAATACTGTTCCGCTTTGTGTTCCTGCTGGAATTTTCAATCTAGCCTTGCTTGCTAAAGTGGGCACTTCAATCTCTGTCCCAAGGGTTGCTTGAGGAAAACTAATTGATGTTTCACAGAGGATGTCGCTACCTTGCCTTTCAAAAATTGGGTGAGGTTTGACATGGACGACTACGTATAGGTCGCCAGACGGTCCGCCTCTAGTTCCAGCCTCGCCTTCACCTCTAAGCCTGAGCTGAGATCCTGTGTCGACACCTGGCGGAATTTTGACGCTTATCCTAGAAACCTTTTCCACACTGCCTGTTCCACCGCAGTCTCTGCAGGGTGAATCAACGATTGTTTTTCTACCGTGGCAGAGGTTGCATAGTTCTGACTGAATAATCCGGGCAAATCCAGTTTCTCTTACGTGCCGTATTTCACCTGTTCCCTGACATTTAGGGCATTTCCTAGGTTCCGTCCCGGGCTTTGCACCTGTGCCACGGCATATCCCGCAGACCGCAGTTCTAGGCACATTGATTTCAGTCTGTAAACCAGCGCCAGCTTCCTCAAGGGTTATTTCCAAGTCATATCTTAAGTCAGGTCCTCTCTGGGGGCCGTATCGCGGTCTTGCTCGGTCACCGAAAAACATGTCGAAGATGCTTTCGAAGCCTCCGAACCCAAAGCCTAGATCCCTAAAAATACTGTCAAAATCTGCTCCTCTAAAAATGTCGTCCCAAGTATATCTCTGACCTATTCCAGCGTGGCCGAAGTTATCATATTGGCCACGTTTTTCATCATCAGATAGCACAGCGTAGGCTTCTGAGAGTTCCTTAAACTTCTCTTCAGCCTCAGGAGACTTATTCCTGTCAGGATGGTATTGCAAAGCTAGTTTTCGATATGCGTCTTTTATTTCTTCCTTTGACGCGTTCTTGGACACACCGAGAATCTCATAGTAGTCTCTTTTGGCCATTACTGTTCAGCTGCTGAAGGATAGGAGTAGAAGTACAGTTTCACTTCTTCTCTTCTTCGTCTACCACCTTGTATTCAGCGTCGACCGTTTTATCCTTTCCTTTTTCTGCCTGAGGTTCTTTTTGTTGAGCAGCCTGTTGGTATACGGCAGCTCCGACCTCTTGAAGTACTTTTGCCAGTTCCTCGTTCTTTGCTTTTATTTTATCTAAATCTTTGCCGCTGAGCGCTTCCTTCAACTCGCTTATCGCTTTGTCAAGTTTGTCCACTTGGTCTTTGCTGAGTTTATCCTTCAAGTCTTTCTTAGTCTTTTCAACTGTGTAAATCAGAGAGTCGGCGTTATTACGTACCTCAGCCTCCTCCTTTTTCTTTCTATCCTGCTCAGCGAACATCTCAGCTTCCTTAATCATCCTGTTCTTCTCAGCTTCAGAAAGCTTCGTAGAAGCCGTGATCGTGATTTTCTGTTGGTTGCCTGTGGCCATATCCTTCGCTGTCACATTCAATATTCCATTTGCGTCAATGTCGAATGTTACTTCAATTTGTGGAACGCCCCTGGGAGCTGGAGGAATGCCCACTAGGTTGAACATACCCAAGGAAACATTATCCGCAGCCATAGGTCTTTCGCCTTGTAGCACATGTATGGTGACTGTTGTTTGGAAGTCAGCTGCCGTCGAGAAGATTTGACTCCTCCTGGTGGGAATAGTTGTGTTGCGTTCAATAATCTTCGTATGTACGCCTCCCAATGTCTCTACGCCTAACGAAAGGGGCGTTACGTCGAGGAGTAGTATGTCTCTAACTTCCCCGGCCAAGACTGCTCCTTGAATGGCTGCGCCCACCGCCACGCATTCCATAGGATCGACGCCTCGCTCTACAGGTTTGCCCATGTAGTCTTCAACGAATTTGCGTACAAGGGGCATCCTAGTCTGACCGCCGATCAATATGATCTTATCAATATCTTTGGGCTCAAGCTTTGAGTCAGACAGAACTCTCTTGATAGGTTCTCCGACTCTGTGTACGATAGGTAAAGCCAACTCTTCCAGCTTAGCTCTAGTTAATGTTGTGTGGAAATGCTTTGGGCCGCTCGCGTCTGAAGCTATGAAAGGTAGATCTATGTCAGTTGTGAGCAGCGTCGAAAGCTCTATTTTCGCCTTCTCAGCCGCTTCCTTAAGCCTAGTCATAGCCATCTTGTCGTTTCTTAAATTGATGCCTGTTTGCGCTTGGAACTCTTGGGCGAGATAGTCAACGATGGCACTATCTATGTCTGCGCCTCCGGTCTTGGTGTCTCCGCTTGTAGCCAACACTTGGAAAACACCTTTACCAAAGTCCATTAGCGTGACATCATGCGTTCCTCCTCCGAAGCTGAAAACCATGATTTTCATCTCTTTCTCGAGCTTGTCAATACCGTATGCCAAACTGGCCGCTGTTGGCTCATTGATGATTCTTTCAACCTTGAAGCCAGCGATTTCGCCAGCATCCTTAGTTGCTTGCCTCTGGTTGTCGTTAAAGTGGGCTGGAATGGTTATGACGGTTTTCTCGATTTTTTCTCCAAGGTAGGTTTCAGCGTCTTTCTTTATCTTTTGAAGTATGAACGCGGAGATTTGCTGCGGAGTGTAATCCTTTCCGTGAATGCTTACCTTATAGTCAGTCCCCATCTTCCTCTTAATTTCGAACACGGTACCTTCAGGGTTAGTAGTAGCCTGCCTTTTCGCAGGCTCCCCAATCAACAGTTCTCCATCTTTTGTGAAGGCAACGACAGATGGGAACATTTTTCCAGCAATGGTAGGCCCTTCAGCGCTTGGTATTACAGTCGTCTTGCCCGCCTCTACCACTGCCGCTGCTGAGTTTGTTGTGCCTAAGTCTATGCCCAGAATTCTTTCTCTCTTCTTCTCTGCCATTTCAATCACCGTATGAACTTCAGACAGGAAAGTTAAACCTTACTTGAGGTAACATTTTTTGCCACTTCAACCATGCTTGGCCTAACCACTTTACCGTTTAGCATGTACCCCCTTCTTAGCTCGTTTATCACGATGTTATCCGGGTAGTCGCAGGTCTCTACGTGGGAGACTGCCTCATGTTGATTGGGGTCAAACGGCTTGCCCACAGCCTCAATTCTGCTTAGCCCTTCTTGCTGAAGGATCTGAAATAGTTGATTAGAGACCATTTCAACCCCTTCCAGTAACCCCTTCTTATCCTCGGTTTCCCTCCCAACCTTGACAGCGCGCTCAAGGTCGTCGATGATTCCAAGCAGCTTTGTGACCACTCGTTCACTGCCCTGTCTAGCCAAGTCATCCATCTCCTTCCTAATCCGTTTCTGATAGTTTTCGAAATCAGCTTGCAAATACTTCAATCGATTGAGGTATTCGTCGGCTTTCCCCTGCGCTTCTTTCAAAGTTTTTCTAAGAGATTCAAGCTCCCTAGGGCTGACTTCCTCAACCTTCTTCTTGGTAGGAGTAGAGCTATCCTGCACCTTTGCCTGAACCATCGGATTCATTACTCCTCTTACTCGATTTTTGCAGTGCGAACTCCTTTCTTCGGTATTCGGAAAAATCAATTTTTTCCTATAAACTTTTGGGCCGTCTCTCAAAACTGCACAGAGAATTGAACTTGGGTGGGGGAGCATGAAAAGATTGATTAACATAGCAAAACCTCTAGTTTAACTGGCGTCAAGGGAATGATGCGACCCGAGGCTCTCATAGATTCTCTGGACTTGGGCATCTCCCGATTTTGGTGCGATTACGCAGTTTTCCGAAAGAAGGAGGAGGTGAGTTGACATGGCTTTGCACAATTTCAGGAAGGCCACGGAGGAAATCATAAGTAATGTTCACGAATCGCTCACGAAGGTTCAGCTTGATCAAGTTGACAAAATGATTGAGATGATATTGAACGCGAAGGACAAAAGGCTGCTTGTCATCGCTGTGGGCCGGAGTGGGTTGATAGGTCGAGCCTTTGCAATGAGGCTTATGCATCTGGGATTCAATGTGTACGTTATGGGGGAAACGATAACTCCGGCTATCGGGAAAGACGACTTGGTCATAGCCATTTCTGGTTCGGGAGCAACGAAACTTGCTGTTACGGCAGCGGAAATTGCGAAGGAGGTTGGAGGGAAAATAGTGGTCCTTACCTCTTATCCTGACTCAGCCTTGGGGAAAATATCAGATCACGTGGTTGAACTTAGAGGGAGAACGAAAATAGCGAAGGAAAGAGACTATTTCCTAAGGCAAATTACAGGCGAACATGAGCCGCTTGCTCCCTTGGGAACAATATTTGAAATATCCTCCAGTGTCTTCCTAGACGGCGTAATAGTTGAGCTTATGAATAGGCTTGGCAAGACTGAGGATGAACTAAGGCAAAGGCATGCAACAGTTGAGTAGTGCCTTCGTGGAAACTGAAGTTGGCAGCAGGTGATAGCGTTAGGACTATTCTCCAGCCGAAATCCCCGTCGTAGGGACAGGGCTTAGCTCTATTCCAACTTCATCATTTCTGCGAGTTATGATTATGTTCTTCAGCCATTCTCGATCATTCTGCTGCGGATAATCACTGCGGTAGTGGGTTCCCCTAGATTCCTTTCTCATCTTGGCTGAGGTTGCTACTAACTTCGCAACAGTCAGCATATTAATGGCTTCAAGGGCTTCCATAAGCTCACGTGGGGTTTCGGCGTGGAGTCTCTCCACTTCCTCTGCCTCCAAGTCTTGAAGTGCTCTCACGCAAGCCTCGAGACCTCGCTCCGTTCGAATTATTCCGCAGTATTTCCACATGACTTCTTTTATCCGCTGCTTGACTAGGCTGGGTTCTACGCCTAAATGTGTCGACCGCCTAACACGGTCAAGAATTCTCAATTCTTCCTTGACTAACGGTTTTTCTAGAGAAGGCTCTGTCGCGTTCTTCGCGTATTTCGCTGCATTGAAGCCTGCCCTAGCCCCGAACACAATGCATTCAGTTAGGGTACTTCCTCCCACGCGATTTGCTCCTCGAACACCTCCTGCTGACTCTCCTGCTACATATAGGCCTGGTAGGTTAGTTTGGCAATTTTCACCGATTCTGACTCCGCCCATGAATGTGTGGGCTAGTGGAGAGACATGCAGGGCTTTCTCGCGCAATGGGAACGATCCGGCAAGTCTGAGAAGAAATTGAGGTATCCTATGTTCCCCCAAAACCCTCCAGATGTCTGGAAGATTTAGGAGAACAGCTTCTCCCTCGCCCAGTCCTTGATCAATCTCCTTGGCGATGGCTATGCTCCAGAAATCGCGGTCTGTCAAATAGATGAATTCCGGGTTCAACCCATGCTTTTTCGCAATGTCCTCATGAAGCCTATTCTGGAGAACCCCATGCTCGATAATGAAAGGTGGAACTGGAAACATGAACATTGGGCAACCGGGTTCGACCAAGCCTATTGGGAAGAACTGGATAAATTCCATGTCGATAAGTGGAACTCCAAGCTTGTGGGCAAGAACATATCCGTCGCCGGTTGTGCGAGCCGGGTTGTCAGTGCGTCTGTATATTTGACAGGCACCGCCAGAAGCCAAGACAATTGCCTTAGCTTTCAACAAAATATTCTTTCCACTTTTAACGTTGAATCCGACAGCTCCACGAACAGCTTCATCAGCTACCAAGTCGAAGACCATGAAATTGTCGAGCATTTTCACGCCTATGGCTTTGGCAAATTTAACAAGAGGCTGTACCAGCCCTGCACCTTGCATTATGTTTGGGCCTGTAGTATGGTAGCGGCCGCCGCGAACATTAAGCTCGACACCATATTCCCTCAATTCCAGAAGTTGGGTTGCCGCCTCTTCCGCCAAGATCTTGACTAGTTTTTGGTTATTCATGCGCTTGCCAGTTCTAAGTATGAGTTCAAAATATTGCTGGGTAGTAAGCCCTGCTTGTGGCACGGTCAAAACTCCACTTGAATAGAGGGAATTGTTCGCCCAGCCGACTGGTGTTTTGGATACCAAGATAATGTCTACTCCAAACTTTCTCGCCTCAATGGCCGCACGTAGACCAGCTGCACCGCTGCCCACTACCAAGACATCAGCTTTCACGTCCTTAAGGAACAACATTCGCTATCTCCAAAACGAATTGGATTGTAGTTTAATGTGGAACGGTTGAAGATATACTAGATCGTTCTTGCTGGCATGTGAGACTGTGGGGAATAGCCTACTCCTGGTAGGGTGGCAGTTAGCCTCGTAGTAGAAGCCATAGGCATGGTCGCCTACACCCTCGAAGCTGGAGAGTTCGACATCGACATCAGTTCTGTGACCTACCTCGCGTGCGAGAAAAATTTGAAATATGTTGCAAAGACATTATCCGTTCTGCTGGTGATGACCGCAAGTTTGATTTGACACGTCCTTTTAGTAAAGCTGTAGCTCCGCCAAAGTATATTGAGTTGTTCCCCTAAGTCATATGTGAAGGCGCTATGAGTTCTGAGGCTAGAAGGTCTCTTCAAGATTTAAGGAGAGAACTTGAGGAGGAATCACTTGACGCTCAGGTTCTGAGACCGAGGTATGTTAAACTTGACCAGTACATGCCGATCAATGATGAAGAGGTAGACAGAGCTGGCGAAATAGAGCTTGATGAAACAATAACTTTAAACGAAATGCGTGAGTCGACAAAGAATCTGCCGTATTCCAGCGAGGTCAAACCTATCTCCGCCGTAGACACATCGTCAGTGCGCCTAGGTGAAACTGACAGAGGTATCTTATCAGCACTTAGAATTGCAATAATAGTTCATGAACTTGATAAGGAACCGGTTTATGAAAGATTTGGGCCATACATAGTTCACTTGACTGAGGGTAACAAACACAAAATATACAACTTCTTCAGAACTCAATTCTTCAATCTAGATCCATTGAAAGAGAGCGAGACACCCCAGCTAATCAAAATGACTGATAGAATACGTAATTTTCTGGAACGTATCGCCCAACAAATTGCAGCGTCAGCAATCGATCGCGGAATAGCTCTTCTTGACGGGTCTTTAACTGGCGGCACAATTGACACGCCGAAAGGTATGTTGAAGAAAGCTGTTGACATCGCTCACAGCCATTCGAACAGTGTCGTAGCCGTCTCAAAGAAGTCGTGGCTGCAAACTGTTGAGGGAAAAAAGCTCATCGACTTGCTTGAAACTAATGCACGACCTTGCTACATCGACATTCACAATCAAATAGATACGAGATCCGCTGAAAGGTTCTTAGGCAGAGTTTTCGTAGTCAAATTTACTCCTGATGGATTTGCTTTTAGAGTTGATGTCTCGCCTATGCGAGGGGAAACTCCCCTTGAAACTTTATCCTCTCTTGCCGCAACTTGCAGTTTCTACAACGGTTATCCCGAGCCCTTAAGGCAAGCGCATATACATACTTATTTTACAGCCAATGAGGTCTTGGCATATCAAGCCTACGCTATTGAGAGGTATAAGTTGGAGACAATTAGAAGCTTTGACATCAGGAAGCATCTACTAGCTCCCTTCGGGTGATTGATGTTGCAAGTTTTCAACAAAGTGGGAGACGAAATAATTCTGGTCTATCATCCTA
>CAZAQQ010000063.1:0-8139 GCA_964487485.1 uncultured Candidatus Bathyarchaeia archaeon
ATACCATGGTACGCCAAAAGCGCTAACCTAACACTGAACGGATTCGGAATGGCTGGACCTGAGCAAGCTATGCCACTTATGCCTGCGCACGCGCCGCAGGTTGGCCTGACCGCAGTACCCGGCCAATGGGCCTACATGAAGTTCTTCTTGTACCGCTATAGAGGCATTAGGGATTACGGACTTCCAGCAGGAACCTACTACTTCAAAGTCTACGTGAGGGGCTTTGTCCAACCTGAACCGCTTCCCATGGCAACGATAACGCTTTGCAGTGCACCTACCAACCTTAGCCTCCACATGGTCAGAGGCGCAAGCCTCAACCTAACCTTGAACAGTGTTGATTGGCAGACTCCACCACGACCCATCAATTGGCGGCATCCTTCAGATTTTGACCAAAACCCGGATCAAAACGCTAGGACGTACGGTCCTAAGGGAGAAGTCCACATACATGTATACAATTCTTCAGGAGGTTGGGAGGGAGTTGTCAAATATTGGAGAGGTAGCCCAGCTGGATACTCTTGGGAGCCGTCCATGGGTCACCGTCAGCAATGGGAAGCGCCCCGCCAAACCTGTGGTTACACCTATCTACCTAACCCAAACATGTATAGCTACAACCGCGACAACGCTGTGAAGAAGCTTTACTTCGAAGGGTCGACTCTGGCTGAATCTAACGGGCCAGATGGGTTCACTAACGATTGGCGTGGAGTACCCGGTCGCCAAAGCTTCATAAGTAGCAGCTACTACGCAGACGGGTTCCTGTGGGGTACCACATATTACCCTACAGCCTTGTCGACAGGCACCTATACGCTTGAAGCACATACGGTTGGGTATGTTCAGCGTTATGTGCCATCTTTCTCAGCCGTGGCTGGGTCGTCGATGGCTGACGTGAAAATGGATCTGGTTGTTGGGGCTGAAATAAACGTGACAATAACTTTTAGGAAAGAAGAAATAATCCTCTGCCCAGACAAGCCTATGTGGGTTAGGGTTAAAGCATTCGATTCAGCTGGAAGGCTGAAAGCTGCCAATATTACAACCGTAATGCCGTGCAACAAAACCGTAAATCTCCAGCTCCTTGGCTTGGGAGGATATCCGGACTCAGGCTTCCGCAGTTATCACGTGTCGGGTTCCACAGCGCCGCCCGACGGTACCACAGCTTACGACTGGAGCGCGCCTCCGGTTGGGGTAAAACCGCAGAGAATTTGGCTTACTTGGGGGCACAGCCGATATTGGGATCCAGGGGACTGGAGTGACAGGTACGATAACTATGGTTTGGATGCGGGCACATACGATGTGGTCTGCGAATGGCTTGACGCAGGGTCTTCTGGAGGCATCAAACTTTGCGGCGCAATAAACTTGGGGTGGCCCGGGCTGCTGCAAACTGCCTATTTACAGAGACGTGTAGCTTCGGCTACAGTTAGCCTCGGCGGCAAAGCCTATGTCTTCTTTGATTTACACAAACTCGGTCTATTGTCGGGGAATATCTACGCGTTTAATTGGATGGGTGATCTGCGTACCACAAGCTGGATTCGAGTAGATGTACGCGGTCTTCCCCGTGCAGGTGACCCATCTGAGTGGCAATTCCTGCATCAAATTGCCAGCACAGATGGCTACTATGAACAGTTCCTCCCAGAAGGGAAGTGGCCTCTCCGGGTTTGGCTCGCGCCTTTCATCAAAATCAGCACAGGTTACAAGGTGGAAAGGCTTCCAATAGCCTTAAGCCTTGGAGGCGTGAGTAGTGTGGACTTCTATCTGAGTGAGAGCGGCATCCCAATTCCAGAGTTTCACTTTACAGCAGCAGCACTAGTCTTGACGCTGATGCTTTCGCAATATTTAGTACAAAAAGCTCGAAAGAAGTCAATCGAGGAATGAGGTTTTCCGGAAAAATACCCCGATGTCCCTAGCATTTCATTTTTTGAAATCGTTAGCAGGGTTATTGCTTCCTCACTATGCATATTCCCAACACGAGAAGAGCGATGAAGGTAGAAGCTAGCGCAAGGATGATCGGCAGGGTGAGACTTGGTTCGACAAGGGCTTTCGGAGGCAATGTTGGCTTAGGGGAAAGAGTTAAGAAATGATTGTCTCCCACGGTAACTAGTCGAAGGTTTCCCTCTACTCTGGGTTCGCTGGTAGATTCGCTAAAGACTGCAACTATCTGGCCGCCGTTGCACATAACATGTTTAGGGTACAGAGATGCCTTTACTTGGATCAAGAGTTCTGATGGGGCATTCATTGTGCGGATTTTCAGGGTGAGATTCCCTGGAAAATACTTCGCCTCAAACTCCAATTTTTCCCGCGCTATCAGATGCGCACCCGCAGCTGAAGTGCTCCACCATCTTAGTTGCGGATACGATGATCTCACCAATGTTCCAAAATAGGTTAATGCGGAAAGATAGTCCTCGTACGTTGATCCCGCCACCAGTCCGTATTTGGCATCTAAGCCCACCCCCGCTGCCTTACCGCGAACCAAAGTGATTTCATTCGGATGGGTGAAGATAGAATACACGTCGCCACTTTCAACCCGATTCTTCAGATCTAAGACTGACCAAGTTCTCTCCCGAATTGAGCCGGTAGTGAAGCTCACGAAACCTCCCTGTACCCTCGGAATGTTATAGATGGCTCTTTCAGTCTTCGGCTCCCACCCAAATTCCCTCAAAGTTACGTTCTCTTTGCCAAACACTTCCATGTACTCCCACTCTGTGGAGGTGGAAACGAACGTTATTGGGGTTAGTTTCGCAAGAGCATCGTAGCCAGACTGGTCGATTATGTTCATTGGCGCCGCGTAACTTCTCGGTTCTTCTAACTTGATCCCGTACTTTCGACTGATGGTCCTGCTGAGGCCCTCCCAACTCATCATCATTGCCCTTGTGTAGCCTTCAAGCTCGGCCCTAGAGCCAAATCTTCCTTGGATGTCTGAGCCTATGAACGCTAATGAGGCATGGTTCCCTCCGTGAAGCCCGAGTTCATGCCGACTTACGGCTACATCTGCCACCCAGTCCATAGCAGCTTCCGAAACATATAGATCATAGAGGTTGTCGCCATAGCTGAAAATAAGGTAAAAGGTAGCAGTAAGATTGAAAGTCGATAGGAACTCTTTGAAGTCCATATACCAAGTCCAATAATACCATCTAGCCTCATCGACCGAGTAGAGAGGTCTCGGGCCATCATCCACATGTATCAGCCCTATAGCCCTTGGAGAACAAACTCCTAGGGGCATGCAATATAGGATGCTTTGGACAAGCAGACCGTTTAGCGAATAGTCGAACGGAGGTTCGATGTTGAAGAAAATAGTCCTTCCTCCGAAAATCGGATTTTCAACAATAATTCTGCGTGCAACATTCGTTTCAGTCTTGGCCGTCGCCACTGTCAACATATCTTTGCTGAACTCATGCGCCAGAGTCTTAAAACTGATGGGGATTACATCTCCTACGTCATACGCTAATAGAAATTCGCTATCCTTAAGCGTGAGATTAGAGACAACTTCTACCTCAGCCGAGGGAGTTACCCCGACTAATTCGCCCAACATCTCGTTTTGTAGAGGAATGCTGGATCCCAGCACCAAAAGTCCCATTCCGTCTTCGACGCAAAATCGAATTTCGTCTACTAAGTCGGGTTGCGCTTTGCCGGAAGTCAATATGATAACAGAATATAGCAGATTTCCAAACTCATCTTTTGGCGAGAACTCATCCGACAACACATCTATTATCTCATAGGAGATCTTGTTAATGGATAGAAGCTCTTGAATTCTATTGCTTAGACTGACGGAAGGAAAAGTACTGTCCATGAGAATCGCTGCCTTGATGTCGACGTAATGCTCCCGGTCGGGGCTGCAACTCGCTTGAATGATAGGTGTTTGAATGAGAATGAGGCTAAGGAATAGCATGGAGAATTTTGTTTTCTTCATGGAGACCGACTCAAAATGCAGTGTATAGACTAAAGGCCAAGTGACGAAAGGATCTCAACAAGTAATAGGTGGAAATGAATGTTATCAGAATGGCTCCTAGTAAATAACCTATGACTGCGTTCTCGAAGCCCAGAGTGTGGGAGAGCGTAAACCCTACGATGGAATTGCAGACAGTTCCAAGGAAGAGAGCTGTTAGAACTGGCTTAGGTCGGTATAGATAGTTGCAAAGGTTGGAGTTCAGTAGAAAGACCGCCAGAAAGAGATTTGCAAGAGAGCCTACGGCTAAAACGAAGTAGGACCTTGGGTCCATAGTTCTCATGAAGAAGCCATACAGAGTTGGTAGAAAAGCCATCGCAGGTATTGCGCAACCAGCAATTACAATCAGTCCTTTCCTGTAGAAATTCAGTATCGACTTTTCAAACGCCGCCACTGTTTGACACTTGGTCGAACTACCCAACTCAAGAATTGCTTGGTATGTCTTTGATGTGTAAACGTATATGAAGCCAAGCATAGGCGCTAGGGGGACAAGCGCAAGACCAATTCCAATTTCATAAGTATTGTTATACCATAAAACCTGAGGCCCGCTCATTGACCAAACGATCAGCCTGTCTATCAAGATAAAGACAAAGTAAAGTGCCCCAGCTGCAAAGTAGATCGCCGTTTCATAGGCGAAAATTGATGCTCTCGGTGGCTTTGGTCTTATCCTTGGGGCCTTTAACCTAGTCCGGATCACGTAGAGATAGATCGCTACCAACAAGGAAGCCGCAACAATGCCCAAGACGATTCCGGAAATTTGAGCTAGAACAACCACAGTGAGTCTAGGGTAGGCTAGGTTTTCACCAAGATTCCACATGGCTAAGTGAACTGTGGCAAGCGAGCCAAAAAAGATCGCTGCCAGCAGTTTGTACTTTTCTAAAGCGTAGAGAGGTCCTAGCGCAATCCACAAAAGGGATATGGCTACAAAGAAGACTATTCCAATAGTGTCGTAGTAACCGCCATAGGGACTCGCAAAGCGACTGAGTGCAAATGCGAGGGTTGCCGTGGCGAAGATTGCCAGAAGCCCATGAGCGTAGTATCTTTTCAAAGCGTATTTTGCCAACGGAAGGTTTCGTTGAAAGATGTAGAAAATGAACTTTCGCGTTCCAGCTTGTACGACTCCCCCTGTAACAATGAGACTCATGAAAACCGCTAAACTAATCACTGTGGCATAATCCAAAGCCATCGGAACAACTGACCAGAGCGAGACTCCCGTAGCCGACAGGAACACGATCATGAGAATCCATGGAGCCCCAGAAAAAACTCCCGTTGCGTAAAGTCTAACGAATTCTTTGCGCTTATTGGAGGCAGATTTCACCCTCACTTCATGTCGAGTTCTATAATAGTCAATGATTTTCGTGAGCTCTTGAGCTAAAGAGAAAACAGTATCGCATCCATAGTTCTTTGCCACATCCTTGGAAACGCCCAGCACCTCAAGTATCACCGCAACATGCTCTTGACCGACCACATTCTCATCAACGGATAAAACCGTCATGGCCAAGGAGTCTAGGTCTCTTTCAAATGCAACAGGCATATCTACAGAATTGATGGCACCTCCCAGTGCTCCATCCTCAACTTTTGGAGAGCGCTTGGAGGCTGAGCCTTCATTTATAGCTGGCATTTTCGACAACTGTGAAAATCTAGTAGGGTTCCGAGCTCTCTCTTGGTTGCTAGCAGAATTCTCCTCAACGGTATCGTTCATTGAATATCTCTACCTCGCACAAGTTTCAAACTGGCCTATACCACCCGTCGCCATCTGCTCTAGCTTCGTGCCAGTCAACAGCTCTGCGTATGCTCTTCTCCAGTCCAAGATGAAACGATCGTGAGAGAAATGTTGTTCAACGCGCTCTCTCGCGCTTACCGAAATTTTTTCCCGGAGACTAGAGTCTGCAAGCGCTCGCGAGATCCCTTCAGCGAGTCTCCTGGATGAGCGGGCTGGAACGACTATTCCACAATCGTTGATGGCTTCCTTGACGCCGCCTACGTCTGTTGCCACAACTACTTTTCCGCAAGCCATTGCTTCAACAACGCTATATGGAAAGGCTTCAGAAAGACTTGGCAGTGCTACAACATCGGCTTTGTTAAGCTCATCTTCTGGTGCGTTAGTGTCTCCCTCGAAGGTCACAGTTTTTTCTAAGCCAAGTTTCCTTACTCTTTGTACACACAGTCTATAGTACTCTTCATCTTCCACAGGACCGAAAATCTTACACTTGACGTTAGGGAACCTTTGCTTGACATGCTTCATTGCTTCAATCAGGTTGAATAGATCCTTGATCCTGTCGATGCGGCTCATGCATACAACTGTCTCCGACAAATCGTGTTTCAACACATTTTCTTTTGACTTGAAGCGTTCCAAGTTGACTCCATTGTAGATCGTCTCAATCTTGTTCAAGGGAACGCCAAGCCGCTTCTCCCACGTAATGTTGAAGTTACAAACAGTCACGATTTTATCTGCATAGAAGTAGTTCGCCTTCGCTAGCGCTCTAATGAAATTTATCCAAAACAGCTTGTGAATCGGGTTGCTCGCTATCATGCCTAATACTCTTTCTCTGAAGTAGATTCCATGTTCAGTGAGCAGGTATGGGGTGCCCCTTTGAATCTTCATCACAATAGCCGGAATTCCGCTCAAAGCAGCTGCTGAGGAATGACATAGATCGACTTTGGGCGGGATCCTTGTTAAGATTTGCAGATAGAATTGAAATGCCCTACATGCTTCCACGGAATCGATTATACTCATTTTGCCATATACGGGATCGCCGCTTATCATTTGGAAGAAGGTATCCCACACAATCTTGGTTTGGAAAGCTTTCTTTTGGCTGTGTTCTTTTGAGAAATTGTAAATGCCAACCAAGGCCTCTCCAAACTTCTTGAGATCCCTTCCGCCGACCATGCATTCCTTCAGAAGGTTCTCAAAGTGGGGCAGAAATTCTTTTTCAACTATTTTGTCTCTAGTTCTAAGAGTTCTCCTCAACACATCTAGCGCAGAGATGTTGTCATACTCCTCAGTCATCTCAGCGCCCCAAAGCGGGATGAATATTAGGCGCTTAACATTCTTCGGTAAATTGTATTTGACTTCAACATTAGTGTTGCCTGTAATACCTAGAAGGTTGAAGTCAAAATCGGGGAGGTTGGAAATCAAGTCGTGCACCCATGTACTGACGCCCCCCCGATAGAAAGGGTATGTTCCCTCCAGAAGCATCAGCACGCTTAACTTCAATGAGAAATCAACCTATTCATTGCTTCGCCCCGATCTTCCAAGCCTTGAACATAGTCTCTTGGAAGATCTTCCTGACCGAGAGCTTTTCCATTTCTTGCGTTTCATCCTCGGGTCTCGTTGTCTTAACTATTTGTTCAGCAGCAGAACCAAGGTACTTTCTTACTGTATCAAAATCGATTTTGAACTGCCTCATCAGCAGCCACAAGATGTCGTCATCCGCTAACACGCCAGTTCGCTTTAGTTCTTGGTATCGTGCAATCAACGCCGTCGCGTCAAATAGAGACTCCGTGGGTGCTGGTCTTGGATCCTCAATGGGATTCAGGTTATGCTTTGGCGTAACGCCAACAAGTCTTGATGCTGAGCCTTCTTTCATGCTTTCTTCTACAGGGCCAATTACTTCTTCGGCGAAACCTCTGATTTTTTCTTCTACCAGATTTGAGGATGCCAACGCCTTCTGAGCTTCCGGATACAGCCTTGCGTTGAAATAACATTTGGACGAGGTTCTGTAGCCCCAGACTGCTGAGTTAAGCGAAATTGCAGTCACGGATTCAGCGTATTTGAAGTAGGCATCTCCCGCAACTCTGTACAGTTCGAGAGCTTGCTCTCGATCCCCTAACAGGAATTTGCACTTGGCTGCCGAAACATAGCACAGCCCGGCTTTCGCAAAGTCCTTTTTTTCCTCCTGAATCTTGCCTTCTCGAAGGTAGAGCTCGCAAGCAGCAGCAAAGTCCCCTTCTTCCTCCAGTCTTACTGCATTAAGCCACCTATCGCTTTCGTCGCCCAATTTTTCAACCCAAGACTTCGCTGCCAACAACCCTCCCACCGATCCTCTTACAGTCGTCCAACTAGAAACTCCAAAACCGTAACTTGGACGAGCTTCTTTCGCGAGGTTCACCCCTTTTGTGGTTCACAATGACGAGTGGATCATCCACATGCATGTAGCTAACTCTCTCGTCGGGTCTAGTTAAGCGAGATGTAACTAAAAGTG
>CAZAQQ010000064.1:0-8015 GCA_964487485.1 uncultured Candidatus Bathyarchaeia archaeon
CGTCCCCTTTCTGGAACCCCATAGTTCACAAAAAGCTACATGAGAAAGAAAAAAGAGTAGAAGGTTATTTTGAAAGTTTTGAAGGCAACGAAATTATGTCCACTGGCAAAGAAAAGTTTGGAATAGTGGCTTCTGGATTCGCTTACAACTACGTTGCTGAGGCAATTCAAAAACTAGGCTTGAATGGAAAGGTCGCAGTCTTCAAGCTTGCGACACCTTACCCGCTTCCAGAAAAGAAGCTTTCATCTTTCCTCGCGAGTTTAAAGCAGTTATTTGTCGTTGAGGAGCTCGAGCCATATGTGGAGCTACAAACTAGAGCGCTCGCGAAAGATGTCGCCCCTAATCTAAAGATCTACGGCAAAGCTGGCTATGTCCCCAGAGAAGGAGAACTGAGGACGGAAATAGTTGCAAACAACCTCGCTAAAATTTTGAATCTAAAACCACCTTACGAAACTCCTCCCCAGCCAACTGTATTCAGGAGAATTCTTACCATGTGTGCGGGGTGCCCTCACAGGGCTCTGGGCTACGCACTGAATCAGGCTATAAGAAAGGCTGTAGGTAAGCGTGAAGAAGTGATAGTTGAGAACGATATCGGCTGCTACATACTGTTGTCAATGCCTCCTTTCCTCCTTAACGACACAAGCTTCTGCATGGGCGCTGGGCTATCTGTTGCCCAAGGCAGATACCACTCGGGATGCGGTAAAGTTAACGTCGCATTGGTAGGGGACTCAACATTTCTGCACGCCGGGATCCCCGGACTTATCAACGCAGTCTACAATAAGGCGCCGCTGAAACTCATAATACTCGACAACTCAACCACTGCTATGACTGGTTTTCAGCCACACCCCGGAACTGGAAGAACTGCCACCGGGGGGCCAACCGAAATCGTGGACATCGAGAATATTGCTCGAGCATGTGGAGTAGGCTTCGTTAAAATCGTTGACCCAGACAAGTACAAAGAAACGCTAGACGTACTTGTTGAGATGCTGAAACATGAAGGACCGGCAGTTGTAATTTCCCGTAGGATATGCGCAACCCTCGCCTTAAGGCATTTGAGGAGAGAGGGAAGAAAAGTTGAACCGTACAGCGTAGATCAGAATGTTTGCGTCGGCTGCCAAATATGCACAAAAATGTTTGGTTGCCCAGCAATCAACTGGGATGAAGGGAGGAAGAAAGCCAAGATAAACCCGTTGCTCTGTATCGGTTGCGGTGTATGTTCACAGATTTGCCCTGTGATCGCGATTAAGAGGTGATTGCAATGGCCTCAAAAACTGTTTCGATAGTCATCGCAGGGGTTGGCGGACAAGGCAACGTTTTGATGGCAAACGTAATAGGGAAAGCTGCGATTAAGGCGGGATACAACGTGAAGGGAACAAACACCTATGGAGCTGCGCAGAGAGGAGGGCCGGTCTTGAGCCAAATCAGGATTGGCAGCAACGTCTTGTCCCCACTTATTGGGTTGCGGGAGGCAGACGTATTGGTTGCACTAGAGCCAGCCGAAGCTCTCAGGGCTATCAACCTCCTCAAGAAAGGTGGAACAGCGATAGTAAACACTGAAAGGATCTATCCCGTAGAAGTTATTTCCGGCTACACAAAATATCCGGCACTGAACGATGTACTAGACCCGGTTAAGAAAGTTGCCAAAGTCTTCATGGAATTTAATGCAACAAAAATAGCCGAGACTGCGGGAGGCATCATCACTCTGAATGCTGTGATGTTGGGAGCTTTAACCGCTACGGGAGTTCTACCATTCCCCAAGGATTCTGTTACCAGTGCCATTAAAGAGGAAGTGCCAAAGAGTGCCGTAGATATGAACTTGAAAGCATTCGAACTAGGCTATGAGCTTGTAAGCAAGAAAGAATAAATGAATCGGGAGTGCCAGCCATGCATGCGTGGGAAAAAGTCGGCAATCCACTGTTGATGTATTTTCTATTTGACTTGGTGAATCAAAGAAGCAGTTAGGGCGCAAGACCACGTTGGGCAAGCCATTTTGGCATAAGCTCTCTCTCGACCTTTCTGGCAACTTTCGGCGCTCTTTCAACAAGCAGTTCTGCAAGGGATTGGCTCACATTTATTCCGCCCGAGGCTCCGTCAAAGATAAGTATCTTGCCGGTTCTAGCCGCCTTCTTGGCAAAGTCGACAGCCGTCAGAACATCATCGACTACAACTACATGATCCATGAACTTGGAGTTCTGAGGATCTGATCTGAAGTGGTTGGCCATGTTCTGCCCAACGACAACCGTTGGGATATGAGCCGCCCAGAACTCACTTGGGTACCCAGTCCATGCGTTGTTAATCACTAACATTCTGATGGCGGGATTCATCGGCACGATGTCCTGAGAGAGAGGCATATTCTTCTTGTCGTACCAAGCCTCTGTATACCAAGTGTAGGCGGGTACCGGTACGTCCAAATCAAATATGTCAATGTTTGCCGAGCAGAAATTGGCGAAAATCGTTCCTCCTGCAAACGTGTAGGGAACTGGGCCCACAGAGTCCAAGACGACGATGCACTCATCAATTTCAGACAGCAAAGTCATTAGTTTGCCATATGTCTTAGAAATCAGCCTTGTAACCCTGTCGTTCATGGCGTACAAGTCATTGTCAGCGTCGACGCCTATGATCCCAGTAGGCGACACGGATAAGAAGCAGGCGAATGACCATTTGCTCTGCACGAAGGGTGAGTCAAATATGGCTCTTGCAACAAAGTTCGCAGCTCTCGGACCAAGATCTTGGTGATAGGTAGACCTAGTCTCGATTCTTGCATAAGACATGGCAAAAGGCTTGACAACTCTATCAACCATTCTGTGAAAATGTAACTCACGAACATCAGTATTGTGAGCATGAACGATCCAGTCAGCATCATAGACTTTCTTAAGGCCATATAAGGTCCCAATCTCAGTTTCGATAGGAATACCTTCGTCAACAGGTGCGACCCCAATTGCCTTTCCCCGCCCGAAATGCTCGTCGAGCTTGAAGCGCTCGATATATTCTTCAGTCTCTCTGAATCTCAGCCCAACGCCAGCTCGCAGCCTAATGTCCTTGCTTCCCGTCCTCTCATAAATTGTGTCCCGCAATGTTTTGACCATTTCGGCGTATGGCTCTCCTCCAAGGAGCACAAATCCATGATGAGATGCGAGGATATTCACTGAATGCTCCGGCCTAATCATGTCCATGTTTATTCCACGTAAGGCCGCCTCAGTTGCTTTGCGGACAGTTGATATCCCCATTTCGCTTGGAAATATCGGATTGGGCATGTCTGGGAATAGATCCTTTATCCTTACCCCTACAATGTCCGGTAGAGCTGTCGCAGCCCTCTTCTCAATGAGCTCCGGCTTAACAGCGTACTCCGAAGGCTTCAATGGGCCTGGGGAAAGCGGCCTACTTATCTTCAATAACTCCATTCTGGTGCACTCTCATTTTCCTGCCTTCATTTTCTTAGTGTTCTTGTCTCCCCTAATAATCCTTTCTCTGAGCTTCGCGTCTTCGTCGAAGTAGAAGCCTTTCCCCGAGAATTTTTCACGGGTCTCTTTTGGGATCTCCCAGATGGTCGGCGTTATGCCATACCATTGCCAGCCAGGTGCGGGACCTACTCTAACGCCTGCAGCTCTCAGCATCTTCAGTTGTGGTTCAATACATTCAACCGTGCAGCCGCTTCTAATACCTGTGAGGCGAGAAATCTCTATGGGAGTCCTAGCGCCTTTCAAAATCGCTGCAGCCACTTCTTCTGCTCTTGTTCCCGTACAGAAGCAAAAGACCTGTTCTGGATGGTAGCCGGCTTTTGAACAAATTGCAGCTATTTCCTGTCTATCGAACAAAGCAGGGTCGACATATCGAACAACAATCTTGTCGCGGGGCAGCATTTTTATTGCTTTGGCAGGGCATCTGCTCTCGCACAGTTTGCAGCCATTGCAAATCTCATTGTCCACATCATGTACGCGGCCTGATATTCTTATTGCCATAACAGGGCAAACCCACTCGCAGACCCTGCATCCGCAGCTCACGCATCTTTCAGCTTCCATTCTGGCAACATCCTCAGTGTAGCCTTTATTGACTTCATCAAAACCCTTACGCAGAGGAACTTCTAACTGGGGCATCTTTCTCGCCGGCTTTTTCTTAACTCTTTCAAGATCAACTTCAACTCTGCTTTCCTGTGGGCCCTCAAAACCTCTTCCTTCACGCATGTCTAGCTTATTCAAATACCGATCGATTGAAATTGCCGCCTTTTTACCAGCAGCCATCGCATCAACAACGCAGTTTGGGCCGGTCACGCAATCGCCACCTGCGAAAACGCCCTCGATCTTCGTCTGCAATGTAACAGGATCGACGACGAAGGTATTTTCCTTGGAAAATTCAAGTCCCTGTATGTTCCCAAGAGGTAATGTGTCAGGATCCTGCCCTACCGAAACTACGAGATAATCGCATGGTATTTTGAAGTTAGAATCTTTGATGGGAATTGGCTTCCTTCTACCTGATTCATCTGGCGAGCTTAGCTCTGTTCTAATGCATTCGACCTCCTGCACTCTACCTTGACCCAAAATCCTAATTGGCATAGTCAGCAGGTCAATCAATACACCCTCTTTTTCAGCCTCATTTACCTCGTCGGCTGCAGCAGGCATTTCTTCCCGTCCTCTTCGGTAGACTATCCTGACTTCTGACGTGTTTAGGCGCTTAAGAGTCCTAGCCGCATCTATCGCGGAGTTACCTCCGCCTATAACCACTGCTTTGCCTGATATTCCTGTTAGAGTTTCTAGACTGAAGTTTCGCAGGAGCTCTACCCCTTTAACTACGCCGGGTAGTTCCTCCCCTTCAACGCCGAGACTACGCTCTTTATGTGCCCCAATCGAGATGAAAATGGCGTCATAATTGCTTCTGAGATCTCCGAAAGGCCTGTCCTTTCCCACCTTGACGTTGTTTTCTATTTCAATACCCATGCGTCGCAGTCGGTCAATACTCTTTTCCAAGATGTCCCGTGGAAGTCGATAGGGCGGTATTCCAACCGCGAGCATGCCCCCTGAAATTGGAAGAGCTTCGAAAATAGTAACTTTGTACCCCCTGCGTCTCAGGTAGTACGCGCACATCAGGCCAGAAGGTCCGGAACCTACGATTGCTATCCTTTCAGGCCTTTCAACATCCGGTCTTGGCAGTTCATGATCCCCGACGTAGTCTGCCACAAACCTCTCCATATAGGGAAGCCTAAGCGGTTCATCGACGTCGTTTCTGCTACATTCAGTCATGCAAGGATGGGTGCAAACCCTGCCACATATCTCAGGGATAGGGTTGTTCTTCAACAAGACATCTAGTGCTTCTCTATAGAGCCCCTTAGCGACCAGTGAAACATAGCTCTGGATATCTTGATGAATTGGGCATGCAGCCTCACATGGAGCAATGCCCTTCTGACATCTGTTACACTTCTCCTCATCAATTTGAGACTGAACCGTAACAGTCCGCATCACACTCGCCTCACTAAAATTATGGGCATCTGAAAATTTAAGTGTTGTTCGCAAGCATCATGCATTCAACCAACTTCTTCTGCTACCAGCAAATTCCTCTAGTTTGGATGGATTGGCCTCCTATGGATGATGCGAAAAGAATGTTGTAATGTTTGCGTCGGCTTCCAGAAATGCACAAAAAAATTGTTGCAGCAATCAACTGGAACCAAGAAAGGAAGAAAGCTGAGATAAACCAGCTGCGGCGTACGTTCACAGATTTGCCCAGTGATGGCGATCAAGAAGTGATTACGACGACCCCAAAGACTGTTTCGATAGTTATTGCAGGGGTTGGCGGACAAGGCAACATTTTGATCGCAAACGTAATAGGGAAAGCCACGATTAATGCTAGGTACAAAGTAAAGGGAACTGGGCTATAAACTTGTAAGCGAGAAAAAAAGGGAAAGAAGAAAAGAATAAAGAAGTGCTTTGTGGCCTTGATGTAATCTGCTCCAAATTGATTTTTACTTGACTATTTGTACTGGGAAAGACTTCGTGTGTACGATGTTTTGTCCAACTGCGACTAAGGTAATTCTTTGCCATCCAGGATTCTGCCAATCCTTTGGTAGGGGGCCAGTCACTACCAAATCGAAATGGGTTTGCGCTACCTTTCCAGCGGGTACTAAGAGGCTTGAACCCTCTTTGAACACAACTGTCATACCATTAGGAACCTCCACGAAGAACAGAGTGACTTCCCCGCTAAAATTACCCAGTGATTTTACCGTAAGCCATTGGCCTTTGGTGACAACTGCCGGGTACTCGCTATAACTGGACTTCACGGCCTCGGAGCCACTGGCAAAACCAGGCTGTATGAAAAGGTCAAAATCTGGTCTTGCTGGGGTCAAAGGTGCATAGATGGGCATGAAGCTGGGGTACGCACTCACAACGAGTGCTACTACGGCTATTACTAAGGCTATTACCGATGTTTTAGACGCCATTTTCACATCACGCACCGCACTATGTCGACTCTTGATATTTAAAACTTTGGAGAAGTTACCAACTTCCTAGCAAAACGCGCGTCGAGAGAAGAATTTAATAGTGTAAGCTGTTTTCATTTCACGATCAGGAAATCAGCATGATTCCGGCATTGCCATCTTTACGCAGCAGTGTAGGATGAGAGGAGTAGCAATAGATCAAACGAATGTGTAGACCTACGTACCATATGCATCGACTTCAGGGGCTTCGAGAAGAGGATGAAGAAACAATCAATCTCCGCGCTTGTTTTGATTATGATTGTTACTATCCCTCAACTTGCAGCGGAACTGGGAGTATTAGGAGAGGTATCCTCAAGTTCACAAGAAAGAATAGATATCAAAGAGGTTGTTTACCCCAGGAGTGATGTTGCTCAGATTTTTTTGAAAAACGTTGGGGAAACCGAGCTGGTTAGAGTCAATTCGGTATACGTAGATGGACAAGGTTATCAGCTTGTAACCCTTGAGAGTATGAAGAAAGACGGTAGGTGGCGCGTTTCTTCAAAAGAGGATCCTATCTGGAACTATATCAATCCTGGAGAAGCCTTTGTAGATGAGAATTCGATTCCAAGGGGAGAGACCATAAACATAACTGTTCGAAGTCTTAGGCCCTTCATTCAGGCCACAACTCACGAATTTAGAGTTGTCACGGTGAGTGGTACGGTGGCATCAGCCCAAGCTACAGCAATCTTCGTCCTCAAGGAAATTGAGAAGATAAACCTCATCGTAATCTCCTACGAAGATGGGACAAAAATAAAGGTATACCCCGATAATCCCCATTTCGGAAAAATAGTAGCCATAACCAAGGGCGTCCTACCTAGCATGGGCACCATCATCAAAACCGACGTAGAGCCATATGCTACGAAATCTGTTTTCATATTTTCCGGATATACTTATGAAAAACATTTCATAGACGAAAGAATATACCTCATGTTTAGCGGTCCTTACGCCGGAAAACTACTAGCCTACGGTTCACTCTGCTGTGTCTTGACACGCGCAAAATCTACTTTATGGGCAATGAGATCTGAGAAAGCAATGAATGAGCTGGAAGAATTTATCGACAGTATCAAACCCAGTCAAGAGAAACCAATAGTTGAGTTACCCATTCTAGGTGTCGGTGTCATCGCCGCTATTGTGCTTGCCTTTGTCTTCATACACATCAAACGTTCAAAACGCTCAAATGAAATCAGTTCGAACCACATTTAACGGCCGGCAGATTAGACACCCTAACTTTTAAGCAGTATTTTGCCAATTCCTCGGGCATCAATCGATAGATCAGTCCAAGATATTCCTAGGATTGTGGCCCTGCCTTCTTGACCACTGTGCCCCCGCTCATCAGATATACTTTTTTTGCAATTTGGATCAACTCAGGGTCATGCGTCGCGATCACTACACTCTTTCCCTCTTCCCCAAGCTCAATGAACATTCCTTTCATGATTTCAGAGGTTTCTTCGTCGACGAATACTGTTGGTTCGTCGGCGAGCACTATGTGAGGGTTGCTCATGAGCGCTCTGACAAAGGCTACTCTTTGCTGTTCCCCACCAGAAAGTTGCTCAAC
>CAZAQQ010000065.1:0-7990 GCA_964487485.1 uncultured Candidatus Bathyarchaeia archaeon
CACCAACAGCAGCCACTATTTGAAATATGCCTCCGGTGATGTCTCCGGCTGCATAAACTCCCTCAATGTTTGTCTCCTGTTTGCTATTCACTATGATGTAGCCATCTTTGTCCACTGCAACACCTGCTTTGCTAGCAATCTCGCTCCGCGGTATCTCGCCAATTCGAATAAAAATTCCATTAACTTCAGCGATGCTTTCCTGCTTCGTCTTGTTGTTGTAGAGGTGAACTCGCCGAACTAGGCTGTCTCCTTCAATCGCCTTAACCTCGGTATTCCAAAGAATTTCGACACCGCTTCTAATTATGCGTTCCTTCAGAACTGCGTCGGCTCTGAGATCGTCTCTCCTATGCACAAGACATACTTTAGCAGCCAGTTCTTTGATGGCCAACGCATCCATGACTGCAGAGTTTCCGCCGCCAACAACCATTACCCTTCTGCCTTTGAACAACGGGCCGTCGCAAGTTTCACAGTAACTTACCCCTCTGCCCTTGAATTCCTCTTCTCCTGAAACACCTAGCTTCCTATGAGTGCATCCTGTAGCAACTATGACTGCATCCGCGATATACGCGCCTACGTCTGTGATGGTTTTTTTCTCTTTTCCTTTCAACTCCAGGTCTAAAACTCTTTCAGGAACCCGGAGGATGGCTCCGCACTTCTCCGCTTGCTCCCGCATCTTCTCCGATAACTCGTATCCAGATATTTGCACGAAGCCTGGATAATTTTCGACGATGGAACCCTCGCTAACCGTGCCCCCTAATATTTCGCCTATCACCAGTGTCTTCAGCCCCATCCGTGCGCCGTAAATCCCAGCTGTAAGTCCAGCGGGTCCAGCGCCAATTACAATCAACTGGTATTTTTCGCCCATCTCGACCCCTGTCACTATTCTTGAGACCTGCTACTGGTCTTGCTCTAATCACTGTCGTCTGATTCTGACGACCGTAAAAAAGCTATGTATATTGTTTCTAGAAGGAGACTGCTCTAGGTTTACGCACAGTCCTATGACCTAGAACTTGTCCTCAAGCTTTTTCAGGTGTTTCGGCGGGAGCGGTCTCAGCAGCTTGGCTCCTAACCGCTACTTTCTTCAAAGATGTTACGTAGCCAGCTATCCTATTCCTCAGTTTCTTCGTTCGAGAATCAGCATATTGCGCCAAGATTTTCTTGTTTTCCTCATAGTCCGTGGTAAATTTATCAGGGTAACGCTCCATCAACTCTTTCGCAATTCTCTTCACGGTGTCAATTCTGACTTTTCCCATGAGATTCCTTCCAAACCTCGGCCGCAGCTTCCTTTGAAGTGGATTGCTGGAAATTTAAACTGTTTGGTGAAGACTAGCCCGTACCTTTGAGGATGCGTGATCTTATTACTACCCTATTAATGGTGCGCATGAATCCTTCGCTTATGGTGCCTAGGAAAGCCTTTTCTTGGACGTACAGTAAATAGGTGTTAGCAAGATCTACTTGATGTTTCATAGAGGGGTTTCGTTATGGTTGTCGTAAAGTGGCTTGGCCATGCTTGTTTTGAGATTAGGAATAATGTCTCCATAGTCACTGATCCTCATGATGGTAGAGCGCTGGGAATACGGCCGCCCAAAGCGAATGGAGATATTGTTCTGATTTCACATGACCATTTCGATCATATAGATGGAAGAAAACTTGTAGCAAAGCCAGATGCGCAGGTCATCAGCAAAGCAGGCAGATACGAAGTCAAAGGCGTGAAAATTGAGGGGTTCGGAGCTTTCCATGACAAGTCTAAGGGAAGTCAGAGAGGTCAGAACATAATTTTCGTTTTTGAACTTGAAGGTATCCGTTTTTGCCATGTAGGCGATCTCGGACATACTTTGTCAAGTGAGCAAATTAAGCAGATTGGGGCAATCGATGTCCTAATGGTTCCCGTTGGCGGAACCTACACAGTTGACGCAAAGGAGGCTACGCAGCTCGTAGACCAGCTTAAACCGAAACTTGTCATCCCAATGCACTACAATATAGCGGGTTTAAACCTCCCAATATCAAGTGTAGAGGATTTCCTAAAAGGTAAAACTAATGTCAAGAGAATTGAAAGCTCAGAATTCACTATTTCAAAGCAAACTCTGCCAGAGAAAACTGAAATCGCCGTATTGCGTTTCTAAATAATCCTCACAAGGTTATGAAGTACAAAGCCAGATTACATCGGCCATATTTCGGCGCTAGGCCTTCTACTCGGATCCGCTATCCTTGAAGTTATCCCTGAATACAGGCCTGTAGGCAGGTCCATAGAGTATTAAGCCATCCTTACCCTCATAGTCCAATCTCCTAATCACCGACTCCAGTTCTAGGCCCGAGCGCAGGTCTTTCAATGCGCAATCAACCAGCAAGACTTTGCCTTCATCTAAAATGTCATATCCTCTAATCCACCTTCTTTTGAGCGGCAATCTCCCAAAGGATTTCAGTTTTGCTCTTCTGGGTAACTTCTTAATCTTCGAGGGACCACTGCAGTCATGGTCCAAACATTTACCCCTTACGGGAAACAGTATTTTCTTACAGCCTTCACAAAGCTGCACTTCGAAAGTCTCATAGCCGTCCGGCTCTATTTCTCCAACGATTCTCTTGTACTCCAAATACTTCCTTACCTTTCGAAGTCTCTCTCTAAGGTGGTCGTGGTAGGTTTCAAGTCTTATCTCCACTTTTCTGTCCACGTAGTCCTGAACAGTAGGCGTACCTCCAGCCTTTTTCTTTATTTCTTCCGTGACTGTTAGCCAAGTCGCTAAGGAGTAGGCGCCGGAACCGTATGAAACCGCTAAAATCTGGTCCCCCGGCGCCGCTTCGTCTAAAATGGAACATATTGCTATAGGTGTAGAGGCTGCGTAGGTATTCCCAGTATCCAAAACCCTAAGCCAAGGTTTGACCTTATGTTCTATGTCTTCGGCAGTCAGCCTAATCCTATCTTCTAAGCTTTTGTCGTCAAGCATTTCTATTTTCGGTTGCGCAAGGATTCTACATGCTTTCAGAGGCATATAGCCTGAGGGCTGATGAAACGTTATGTGGTCGAAGTCTCTAATTGTAAGGTCAGGGTGTCTTCTGAGCAATTCTTCTATTGCTCCTATCACGTGCCCTATGTAGGCTTCAACTGTTGTCCTACCGAAATGTTTCGGCACTGGAGATTCTTCCCTCCTCCAGAAATCCATGGTGAGACTTGAATGTGGCACAATGTCTTCAATTGTAGCGACTACACCATCTTTACCTAAGACGAATGCCCCTGCTCCAGCTCCGGCAGCATATTCCAACGGGTCGCCTTTTGGAGCTTGCGCCACATCAGCTCCGATCGCTAAACCGCATTCTATTTTGCCGCTCTTGATTTCTGATTCTATGAAACTAAGGCCCTGCATGCCAGCATTACATGCGCCTTCCATGTCGGCTACAAAGAGTTTTTCGCCAACTCCAATGAAAGAAGCGACATGCCGAGCTATAGTTCCGACAGCGTATGGTTTCGATTCTGAGCCAACCACAACTGTCTGTATGTTTTTGGGATTGATTCCCGCCATTCGAACAGCGTTCTCAGCGGCTTCGGTGGCGATGGTCGTTGTGTCTTCGCATAATCCAGCTATAGCTTTGCTTCTTAGGAGTAGGCCGTTTCTAACCTTGTCTAGGAACTCTCGCAAATCTTTTCTTTTCTTTTCTCTTTCTCTAACTACTTTTTCCGTCTCTATTCTCTCCCAAGGTATGTACACGCCGTATCCGACTATCCCAACCTTGGTACTACTCAAGCGAGGGCCCCCAGTATTTCATTACTCAACTCTAAAAAACATGCAACCCTATTTAGGTGGTTCCATTCCCCGTCCGTCGTCATCTAGATTTATAAGCATTTCCCTAATTGTCTATTTATCCTTCTACATCCTAAATATCCACGGGATTGCGGCAAGAGGAAAAATTCGAGGCCATAGGGTTATCCTGAACGATGCTCCTGATCTTGAGGGTGCCCCCTAGGGCGCTTCGTCTACATCCAGCGTAGCTCAGGTTTCCTCGCCAACCCATAAACTGTGATGGCAACGCCAATAATGCTGATAACTCCCCCAACATGATTGAGTGTGTAGTCTAACCTAGATTCTGGAACCACTATCATTTGTTGGTAGGTAGCGTTGAACGTCACGTCCTTCTTGTAAGGAGAATAACGGTTGTCGAAGAGAAAGTGGTAGGTATCTTCACGTTCAACGGTGAAGGAATAGGAGAAGGCGCTGAGGCGAACATATTTCGCAACGTATTGCGCGCTTTTATCATCACGTTTCCATTTTTCGAAATTCTGTTCGTCAAACACGTAGAAATCTATGTCGCCCACATCGCCCGCTACAGGAATTCTCACCGACACATAGCCAAACGCAGTCATGTCTTTCTTAAGCTTCGTCTTGATGGGCTCATAGTAGTCATCTACCCTAAAAGTTGTCGTGGGAAACATCAAGCCAATGTCGGCTTTTTGGACATGCACCACATAGGTTCTCACGCCATACATAAAGATGAGCAAGCCGACTAAGAAAATAATCAAGCCTAGAAAGGTCGGCTTAGCTCGCAAAACCTTCACCCTAACCTCCGAGGTTTATCAGCGTAAATGCGCTACATTACACCTGTTTCAACCAGTAGGTTTGTAAAAAGACTTCCTCAAACATGTTTGAAATAACTAGTCTTGCGTGTTTACTTCAACACCTAATCCTTACCAGAGTCAAGCGTTTCACATCATCTTTACATCAGATAAAGGTCTTAGCTTTAGCACCTCTGGGTTCACTAGGTGCGGCGGCATCTCTCCCTTAAGCACCGAAATGAGGTTCCTTGCTGCCAACTCCGCCATTTTAGACCTTGTCTCAATTTCTGCGCTTCCTATGTGCGGTAGCAAAACCACGTTGTAAAGCCGCATTAGGTCGTCATCGAGGTCTATAGGCTCTTTCTCATATACGTCAAGGCCTGCGCCTGCTATACGCCCCTCCTTCAACGCCTTTGCCAAGGCCTTCTGGTCTATGACTGGTCCTCTAGCCGCGTTAAGTAGGATGGTGCTAGACCTCATGAGCTTCAGCCTACTCTCATTGATGAGGTGATAAGTGTCGGGGTTCAGGGACACGTGAATAGTCACAAAGTCAGACTCCTTCAACAGATCCTCAAGGTCTTTGTATTCTGCTCCTAGTTGCTCCTCCAGATCGCGTTTGCGGATCTTGTCATAGTATAGGATCTTCATGTTGAAGCCCTTTGCTCTCCTTGCTACGGCTTCACCTATCCTGCCCAGCCCTATTATGCCCAAGACCTTGTCATGAACCTCGTGACCCAGCATAAGTTCGGGATGCCAGTGTTTCCACAGGCCCTTTCTTACGAAACTATCGGCTTCCACGATCCTCCTCGCCGTAGCCATGAGAAGAGCCCATGTCAGATCCGCCGTTGCTTCTGTTAGCACACCTGGCGTATTAGTTACGTATATCCTCCTCTTTGTGGCTTCATCCACATCTATATGCTCACATCCTACACTGTATGAGCTTACGACCCTAAGCCTAGGTGAGGCATCATACACACTTTTGTCGATCTTATCAGTTAGAAGACATAGAAGACCATCCTTATCCCTAATTCTGGATAGCAACTCAGCATTCGGTATGGGTTCGTAGCCTTCATACAAATCTAAGTCACAGTACTCGGATACAATCTCCAAACCCGGCGGAGGTATCTTTCGAGTGACAAGCACCTTGGGCTTCGCCATGTGAGATTACCAACTAAACCTGAATACTAGCTATGCGGAGGTATTAAGGGCTAGACCTTGGAGAGGCGAAAAAACCGAAAGTCTCTATTTTCACATCTCCCGGGAGTCCAGCGTATGATCAATCAAAGATGGAGCGGGATACGGATAAGCCTGTTTCTATGGCCTTTTGCTGCCTTTTAGTTCGAAGTTCAAAGTGGTTTCAGATGCTATGGGCAGGTAGGTTGCAGTTCCTTGAGTTTCGTACTGCATTAATCCTACCTTAATGATGTTTCTTCCTTCTGGCAGCCACATTTCGTAAAATCCGTCGAGCGAATATGTTGTTTCTATTCTCTTTGCTCCATAGCCCTCAATAGTCGCCCATGAGAGTGGTAAGAGTCTGCTGTACATGTTAAAGCACCTAACCATTCCGCTTACCCTAGCCATTCTCTCCATGTCAAAGGTTACTGAAGCATTTCCCTGAGGTGCAAGAGTAGCGTTAACTTTGGATCTCTGCTCATACCCCGGCACAAAAGCCTTGATAGCGTATGTTCCAGGTGGCAAGCCATAGTCCTTTTGCGAGTAGCCGTCAGTTGTATGGTAGTAGTTAACCCAAGTAATCGTGAAGGTTCCGTAGTAATACGAAAACCCGACGACGGTGAGGGAGAAGGCTTTCCTGCTCAATGGAACATAACTTATGTTTGCTCCCGCTAACTCGCCACGGAAATTGTACACTTCAACTCTAATAGGGATACGAGAATCATTATACTGATACTTCGTGATGGAGGAGAAAATCCTCTCAGTCCTAAAGTTTACGGTCACATTAATCGTAACACCTCGCAGAAGATTAAGTGTTATGTCGCTAATCGAACCGGCGATGACTTGAACAGATAAGGTCTTAGGTTGGAAGTATCCAAAGGTGAATGCTCTGATGAGATAAGTGCCTGTCTCTAAGCCTTCATCATACAAACACATGTAATAAGGAAATACACTTCTGGCTTGACTGTAATAGTCTGATCCTGAATAGTTGAGAGAAATGCAGGTTTTGCCCCATTGCTGCTGCACGGCTTTTTTGCCGAGTTCTTTCCCAGCGCTATCATAGAAGAATAGGGTTATGTTATGATTTGGAAAAGCCCACTCTATCGGTTTTGGAGGAGTTTGCGAATCAACAGAGGTTAAAGTAATGTTAATTGCCCCACCCTTAACTATTTCGAAACTTAGAACCGTATAGCTGTTACATAGGGATACGGTCGCTTGAGGCAATGTTGGTTGTATGAAGCCACTCATGTAAGCCTTTAACATGTAAGTGCTTGGAAGCAGTCCGTAGTCTTGAAATCCCACGCCCCAATACAGGCCTAGGAAACCGTTTAGCTCAAGAGATGCGTAGTCCTTCCCCGCGGGTACGCATGTGATGTTCTTTCCTTTCAAGGTGCCGTAAAGGTCGTAAGCCTCCAACACTAAGACGTGATCGCGCGAGGTCGAAACAAGCCGTCCTTTGGGCATGTCCTTGAAATGAATAGTTGCATTGAACCGGTTGCTCGCCTGCAAATCAAGAGACACATGAACAAGATCTGTGTTGTTGTGCACGTGAACAATCTTGTTCTCCATTTGCACATATCCATTCACATAGGCCTTCAAGTAATAATCACCCTGCTTGATTCCTGAAATGTAGTCTCTGCGGTTTTGGGGCACATGTCCGTCGATTTCGATCGATCGATTCAATGAAAAATAATAGTTGCTTGAGACGGGATTTGTGTAGGCTTCTCGATATGCTAGCAGATTTCCATCCCGATCAAGAAGTTCAATTCTTATAGGACGAGGTGATGGAAACCTTGTGCAAAAAGATAATGACGGATAGACACTACCCCATAGTACTGGCCCGGAACCGCATTTGGACCATATGGTTCCTGTGATGTTAACGCCAAGGCCTAGGTAGATGTCGAAGTACTCCAACGATTGACCAGCATGCACTGAGATTGGTTGGTCAAGAGTTAGCGGCGGGTATCCTGCAGCTGAAACTGTTATATTGTATTTTCCAAGCGCTAATCCATAGAGAGTGTAATGCCCATTCGCGCTTGCGTTGAAGTAGGCTTGAGCCTTCACAGGCCTTCCATAAAGCGTTCTGCCTTCAGCAACAATCTTTCCAGGATCACTGATCGGCTTGCCAAAACGAGCTACGTCCCATCCTCCGTATAGAATAGTTCCTGAAACATAAGCTGGGTCTAGCTCGCCTTTCACGATTATTGCCGGAAAATTCTTTGCTCCGATACTTGTTCCGTTGACAAAAACCTTAAAGAAATATAGACCACATAT
>CAZAQQ010000066.1:0-7967 GCA_964487485.1 uncultured Candidatus Bathyarchaeia archaeon
GGATAACATTCTACGATGGCAGCTACATCGTAACAGCGAAGCGCCAAGATCTGAAGCTGATCACGGAAGACGAACAACTGGCGAAAGTAGCTTCAAAGCATGCTCGTACAGCCGCAAGCAAGAACATCCCATAATTTTGATTAGGCTCAAAAGCAACACTCAGGCCTCAAGGTGCCGAATTATTTACGAGGTGCTTTATGTGACGTCTAAGTACGGAGGATATGCTGGCAAGATTCTTCGCGTAAATCTTACAAGTGGAAAAGCCCACAAAAGCCAATTGCAAAAAACCCTTGCCGAAAACTACTTGGGCGGAGCTGGATTTTGTTCGCGTATACTGTACGACCGCATTAAGGTTGGAGTTGACCCGCTTGGAGTCGACAACGTGTTAATTTTCTCCACAGGGCCCTTGACTGGCACTCTTTTTCCCCAAGCGTCCCGCTATGTTGTCGCGGCAAAATCCCCTCTAACAGGTATTTGGGGGGAGTCTCATGCCGCAGGACATTGGGGTCCTGAGCTGAAGTTCGCTGGCTATGACCTGATGATTTTCGAGGGAAAATCTTCACATCCAGTCTACTTGTGGATCGACGATGACCATGTTCAATTGAGAGGTGCCTCTCACCTTTGGGGTAAGACAACCTATGAAGTCGATGATCTATTGAAAGAAGAGATCTATGATGATCACGTGAAAATAGCTTCCATCGGCCAAGCCGGAGAAAACCTAGTGCGATACGCATCCATCATGAATGACAGGGATCGGTGTGCAGCAAGGTCGGGCTTGGGTGCTGTGATGGGTTCGAAAAGGGTTAAGGCTATAGCGGTTAGAGGAACTCACGACATCCCCATCGCAGATGCCGAGAACTACCTAAAACTGATCACGCGCCTTCACAAAAAGATGCTTGACGACCCCTTCACTGAAAGCCGGGCCAAATATGGAACGACAAATCTAATCGAACTAATGAACGAAATTGGGCGTTTGCCAACGTACAACATGAGGCAGGGAGTTTTCGACGAGTATGAGAAAATATCCGGCGAGACCATCCGGAAACACTACTTAGTCAAACCTAGAGCCTGCTTTTCTTGCTTGCAGCGTTGTGGGCGATATACGCAAGTCAAAGGTGGACCCTACGCCTATGTGGGAGGAAGCCCGGAATTTGAAACCCAGTCAGCTTTGGGCTCTAGGTGCGGCATATCGAATGTTGAGGCCGTTCTATATGCTCATCACCTATGCGACGCTTACGGAATGGACGGGATCTCCGTTGGGGCAACAATTTCGTGGGCAATGGAATGTTACGAGCGCGGAATCCTGACTAAGAAAGATACAGGCGGCTTAGACTTGAGCTGGGGCAACCACGAGTCGATGATTCAGCTGATTCACATGATCGCCCAGAGGAAAGGGTTTGGAGACCTTCTCGCAGAAGGCAGCTACAGGGCAGCGCAGAAAATTGGCAAGGAATCTCAAAAATATGTCATGGCTGTGAAGAGGCAGGAGATTGCAGGCCAAGAGCCTAGAGCTCAAAAATCAATGGGCTTGGCCTCAGCTACAGCGGCAAGGGGAGCCGACCACCTATACGCCTTTCCAGTGCTGGATGAGGTTGGTTTTGAAAAAGCGATTGAAGAAAGATTTGGGAAAGAGTATTTGCCTGAGATCGGTGATCGGCTGAGCCCGAAGTACAAGGGATTGATGGTTAAGGAGTGCGAAGACTTCATGGTGGTGGTTGAGTCAGTGGGCGTGTGCAAGTACGGGACAGCCATCCCACCAGTCTTCTACTACGGCGACATATTAGCAGCGCTGAGAGTCACAACTGGAATGAAGCTGGATGAAAAGGATCTTCGAAAAACCGGGGAGCGGATAGTGAATTTGAACAGGGCCTTCAACGCCAGAGAAGGAATTTCGCGCAGAGACGATCAATTGCCCCAAAGACTAACAAAGGATCCTTCTCCTAAAGGACCTGCGAAAGGACAGATAGTTGAGTTGGATCAGATGTTGGATGAATACTATCGTTGCCGAGGCTGGGATATAGTCACAGGACTTCCAACGAAGGAAAAGCTAGAAAGCCTAGACCTAGGAGACGTGGCCGAAGACCTAAAGAAATTGAAGATTCTGAGAAGTAGATAGATCGCCTTTTTCAGAGCAGCGTTTATATCCGCAACAACAATAGTAATGTGGAGCCCAGATGTGAGAAAGATGACCAATGAAGAAGCATTAAGTTCACGGGGTATCAGATATCCATTTGAAAGAAACGAGGACTCATCTTTCACTGGAGACAAGCCCGAAATACTGACCCGTGAAAACGCTGAAGGCGCTTCTCAGCATTGGTCTGTCAACCACGAAATCCTGAAAACTAAGCACCCCATCGTATCGTGGGACCCTAGCACGCTCTGGCTTCCCGAAACACAGAAAATTCGGCTTCCCGAGAGGCTTAGACGACTGAGAGCATGGCATCCCGCTATGGAGGGCACAGCTCAACAGTACGCAGGCAGGTTGGTGCAGGTTCTCCCTGAGCTGGCAGGCGTGACCGATGATGACATTGACAAAGCTCTCAGACATGTTAGAAACAAAGAGTGAACTGGGCCTTGCCCTCATGCGTGAGGCGTGCTTATGTTGATACAATGGTTGAGGTTCTTTCGGAAGAGTTGTTGAGAAGCCTCCGGCATCTCTGTCGCCTTGCCAATTCAGAGGCGGTCTTTTAAGTTGCCCTTAAGTTTGACTAGCTGAGGCTGTGTTGGGCTACGTTAAGCTGAGGGTGAAAGTTAGGAACCTCATGAGAAGTTGCGTGAACGCGAGGTCGAGCTCCTAGTAGATACAGGGGCGATATACTCGACAATCCCAGCTAAGGTACTGCAATCTCCCCTGGTGCACAACTTGATTTCATGCCAGCTGGACGAAAGGATCTGGGTAAAACTATGGCGGGCCCGCGGGGGCCCACAACATATTCGGTGCTAGAATTGGGCTCGAAATTCGAGGGGTTCGAATCTCCGTGGATTCGCTGTCGTTCGGTTCTAAGGTGAAGAGAACGATGTTGAAGGCGACGGCAAAGGTTGAAGAGTAATTGGTTGAGAAAGCTGGCTGTCATAGAGGAAGTCAAAAAGCAAAGCCATAATAAAGAGTGATTACCAATTTGGTTTTTGGGGAAGAATTGTGGGAAAGAAAGGACTGGTTTGTGTTTCATGTATTATTCTAGTGTTGGCTTCTGTGCTGACTGTAAGTGGTGCCATAATGCCATCAGCCTCCTTTGGTGGCGTTGCCTCTGCTGGATTACCCGGGGATTATCCAGAGGACAAGTATATGGTTCCTACTGGAAAGGCGAGGGATCATGTGTTTATCTTCGCACTTATCGGAGCATTTTCCAAGATGCGTGGTCTTGAAGTGTGGGACGGTGCATCAATCCAGTCAGAGTCATTGAGCATATATGATGTGAATGGAAAACTTTTGTTCTACGAGTTTTCTGTTGTCAAGGGAGGAAAGATTGTTGGGACTGTTAAGGCAAGTGCAAGCATGGTTTTGGGCACTTCAGTGTATTCCATGCAACCTGGTATTCGCAGCTACAATCCGGACAAAACCCGTGATGAAGCGTTAAAGATCGCTAAGGCCAAGTATCCAACGCAGCAGGTCATAGAAACGTTGCTGGTATGCTATAGTTATCCGAAAATAGGAATAATGGTGAGGTTAAGCGACCCCAAGACCAAGCTTGAGACTACGATAATTGTGGATGCAGCTGACTACAAACTTGTTCCACCCGGCGATGATAAGTATGATGGTTTGGGATACTGGTCACTCTACAGCAAAATACCAGACGCTACTCGTAAGCAACGCATCGAGGATTATAGAAAGCTTGACAACCTTATTGTATCCGTAATCAAGGAAGCCAAGGTAGATACTGAGGGACGGCTAGATGAGCCTATATTCATAATAATAGCGATAACGCCAGAATCTAAGAGCTTAAATAATTTTAATCTCCACGGTCAAGAGACCAACGACTATTGCGCGGTAGCTACAGGGCAAATGATACTTGAATATCGCGGCTATGTTTACACCCAAGCTCAAATAGCTCCCGCCATGGATCATCACCCAAGTGGATGCACCAATGAAGGTCAAGTTCAAGGTTACGAGTCTCTATCGGGTGGTGCTCTCGACGCTACATATGACACGACAGCGAATTGGAGTGAGGCCAAAGCTGAAATAGACGCTGGCAGACCTTTGAAGAGCGGTATATATCGTCATGCGAGGGCTTGCGCCGGATACTCTTCGTGGTGGCCCTTTTTGCGGAGCTGGATTTTTATCTATGATCCATGGGGCCAAACAGACTCAGCTCAGGCTTTGCCTCATGAAGGCGCGACGTACTGGGAAAACTGGGATGATATAACGCATACGAATTGGATATATGTGCGGTAGCTAGAAGCGAAGATATGAATAGGGCCTCGATTTGGCCCCTCACCTCTTTTTCTTCTATTGTATAGCGTGGCCCATAGAAATCTACTGCTTGACAAGCCACAAACACAAATTACAAACACAGCATGATCTGTTACATGATAAAAGCATAATTCCGGCCGCATATGTTGCAGGCAACTCGTTGGCTAACTAGAAGCAAACGAGTTTCGATTGAATCTTGAAATGGACTGTCTGTTGGCGATGCGGATCTTGGTTGCATGATCTTCTGTCCTCTGGAAAGTATAGATAGTCGTCCACAGCATTGAAGGTTAGCTGGCGAAGCCCAGAGCTCTTGCTGTGCCTTAAGATTCTCTACATTAGGCTTCCGTACAGTTGAGGATAGGGAGAGGCTGCCTCTTAGACCTATGCGTTATAGGCGAAGGGAATAAGTCCGTGGAGGCGTGTTCAACTCTAACATAGGTTGGTGACGTTCTCTAAGCTTCGGTAACAATATAAGACCCATAGAAAAATGGATGTGAGATGTGCTCTAGTAAACTTTATAGTTGAAGAGAAGAAAATCAGGGATTGGAAAGTCCAAATGGTTCTGGCAAGACGACGCTTTTTGACTGCTTCATCATTGATCAGCTATGGTACGCTCTGATGCGGGGTGCGTTATGCTTGACGCCCTCCTTTACCGTAAAGTCGGTGTGCAGGATGTGCCATGGAGGATGCGGCGCTCTTATACGCGTGGAAGACGGCAAGGCTTTGAAGGTTGAGGGGGACCTTTCCCACCCAGTAAGTAGAGGTTATTTATGCGCAAAGGGGCTGGCTAGCCTTGAGTTGGCCTACCACCCAGACAGGTTGAGGTATCCTTTAAGGAGGGTGAGTGGGCGTGGTGAAGGTAAATGGCTTCGAACTTCATGGGAGGAGGCGCTAGATGGCATAGCTCATAGGCTCTTGGAGATCAAGGAGTGTCATGGAGCGGAGGCGGTGGTGTTGGCTCACGGCACCAACCGTGAGTATCTTCACATGGTTTACAGGCTAGCTCACGCCTTCGGCACGCCGAACGTAACCTCACCAGGCTACGTTTGCTATTACCCCCGCGTGGCAGGCTCTACAATAACTTGTGGCGGCTTGCCCATAGCGGATTACGATGGGAACCCTCGCTGCGTAATGGTTTGGGGATGTAACCCGATATATACAAGCCCAGATGAGTACTGCGCAGCGCAGGTCCTTAGAGCTCTTGAGAAGAGGCCACACTTAATAGTGATAGATCCACGTAAAATTTGGCTCGCATCTAAGGCAGACCTATGGCTCCAGCTTAGGCCGGGCACTGATGCAGCTCTTGCTTTAAGCATGCTCAATGTCATTATAGAAGAAGAGCTATACGACCGTGAGTTTGTTGAGAAGTGGACGATAGGCTTCGATAAGCTCGCGGACCGCGTTAAGCCTTACACTCCCGCCAAGGTCGAAGACATTGCGTGGGTTCCAGCCGAAAAGATAAGGGAAGCTAGTAGGCTCTATGCTTCTACCAAGCCAGCCTGCATTCACTGGGGTGTTAAGATAGAGCAGAACCTAAATTGTACGAGTACGGTTAGGGCGCTAGTATCCTTGATGGCTATCACTGGCAACCTAGACGTAGCGGGCGGAAATATGCTACACTCCCCTCCCCCGGTAGCTCGGTTCACCGAGTTCATGCTCGCACACGCCCTATCCGAGCAGCAGCGCCGTAAGAGACTTGGAGGCGAGCATAAACTGGCAGCAATGGGCTCGGTGGTTCCACCCATGCATGTAGTTAAGGCTATCCTCACAGGCGATCCATACCCGGTCAAGGCCATGGTGGCAATTGGAACCAATCCTCTACTAACTTGGCCCAACTCTAAGCTAGTTAAGGAAGCTCTGCTCAAGCTAGACTTCCTCGTTGTTGTGGACCTCTTCATGACGCCGACCGCCGAGCTGGCGGACTACGTGCTACCAGCGGCTTCCTGGCTGGAGATCGACGATGTGGCCTTCTACTTCTTCAGGTCGGGCTACGTCATGGCTAGAAGGAAGGCCATAGAGTTAGAGGAGTGCTGGTCAGACCATAAAATAGTCATCGAGCTCGCTAAACGCTTAGGTCTACGTCAAGCCTTCTGGGACAACGTAGAGGAATACCTTAACTACATACTTTCCCCTTCAGGGATGAAGTGGAGCGAGTTCGCTGAAGCAGGCTTTCTGCAAACCCCTCTTCGCTACAAGAAGTATGAGAAGGAAGGCTTCAAGACGCCTTCAGGAAGGGTTGAGCTGTACTCCTCCATCCTCGAGTCGTGGGGATTCGATCCCCTACCCAGCTACGTTGAACCCCCCGAAACACCGTACAGCCGCCCGGACCTAGCTGAGAAGTACCCACTAATCCTAACTACGGGGGCTAGGAGCCCCTACTTCTTTCACTCAGAATACCGCCAGCTTCCATCTTTAAGAAAGCTTCAACCAGACCCCCAAGTGGAGATACATCCTGAAGCCACTACCGCCCTAGGGATAGAGGATGGAGATTGGGTTTGGATTGAGACACCGAGAGGTAGAATTATGCAGAGAGCTAAGCTTACCCAAGATATCCATCCTAAAGTTGTTAGCAGTCAGCATGCATGGTGGTTTCCAGAAGAACCCAGACCTGAGCATGGATGCTTCAAATCCAACGTAGACGTACTTACCAGCAGCGACCCACCATTCGATCCGTGCGTAGGAGCCTCCATTCTCAACTCGTTGCTCTGCAAGGTCTACAAAGTTGAAGGATGACGACTAAGAAGCCACCACCAATCGCAGTAGCATTAATTTTCTCCGGGCTTCATAGCTCTTCAACCAGAAGTTTTGAGAAGCTTGGAATATGGAGATTCATGACATTCCACATTTTGTCCATACTCGCCCGTAGTCCTAGCAAAACTGCAAAACTCCGATTTCGCTGTCTAGGTTCAAATTCAGGTGTCTACGCCAAAAGAATCATGGTTGATATGACGAAGAAGGAGATCGATATTTCCGGCAACAAACCGAAACTGTTGTCTCACATGGTGGACGAAGCTGATCAAATCATTTCTAGAGATATAGCGTCGGGAAGATCTGCTAGCACCACTCCTCAAGAATGTAATAGACTGGGTCTAGAAGAATCGAAAGGAAAGTCGATTTCTCGAGTTCGCCTCCCAGTAGCCAACGTTAGGACAGTGCGCTATGTTGGTAATCACCGCACGCTCGTTTCTATTCTTTTCAACGACAGCTTTTGCAGCAGAGCAACGCTTCGTCTTCTGAAGAACTCGTAATGAACGAATGCAAAAATCGTGTAAGGCGGATAGAGGATCATACTGATCCCAAAGAGATCTGTCAACGCGCCAGCTACGGTTTCGTGTTGAAACATAGTTAATTCATACAAACGATGCCAAGCTACAAGGTTGTAATGTGATCTATGTCAATGACTTAACTATTATTCTCGGTCTTTAGGATCTTAGTTCTACAACAAAGATTCGCAATCAATAAATAGAGGGCATCATTGCTAAAGGACGGTGAAAATATGAACCGTAAAATCGCATTGATGGCTGTGCTCATCGCAGCAATAATTGGTTCAGTGCTA
>CAZAQQ010000067.1:0-7954 GCA_964487485.1 uncultured Candidatus Bathyarchaeia archaeon
ATAGCTGGAGAATATTTAAGTAAAGCTACAGGTCTTTCTGATGAGTTGGTGGGCAGGGTAAGGGCTCTGCCTAATGTTAGTTCTGCCGAGGCAAACGAAAAGGCCCTGACTGTTTCGCTTACCGAAATGATGGAGTATGAGCTTAAGCGCAATGTCCCTGACAGAACGCTTAGTCTAGTGAAAGAAACTATAGAAAAAGCACCGGAACCAACAGCTCCAGCAGCCCTGCCAATCGTTAAGAAAGGAGAGCTGAAGCCAGTAAGATTTGACAAAGATCCAATGAAGACTGCTATTGAGCTAGGTTGGGTTAAGGAGTTTCCTGGCAGGGGTCAATGGATATACACAGCGCCTTACGCGCAGCTGTTCAATATCATAAGACAAATCCTAATTGAGGAAATTGCCCATAAGCTGGGCTTTCAACCCTTCCTTTTGCCTAAACTCATACCCCTCGAAGTAATGAAGAAAATGCCTGGGTACCTCGACGACATTCCGGAGGGAATGTATTATGTGTGTCCACCTCCTAGGGAGCCTGAAGCCTTCACAACATTCAAGGAGAAACTAAAGGTAACGAAGGACATCCCTAAGGACGAATTGATGAAGGCTCTTAAGGAGCCGAACTATGTGCTTGCACCTGCCCAATGTGAACCTTTCTGGCAATTCTATGGGGGGGAGACGCTTAACACAGAGGACTTTCCCTACCAGTACTATGATTGTTCAGGATGGACCTACCGCTGGGAAGGAGGAGGAACAGAAGGCATAGTGAGACTACAGGAATTTCAACGCATAGAACTGAGCTACCTAGGAACACCTGACCAAGTTGTAGAGATAAGGGATAAAGTAGTTTATGAATGCGTTAGAACAGCTGACAAACTGCTGGATATGGAGTGGAGAACTGTGGCAGCCATACCATTTTGGGCTAGAGAAGGAAGAGTAGCCCTAGACCTACATGACAGTAGAAATATCTCGGCATATGATATTGAAATCTACTTGCCTTACAGGGGTTCCAGAGACAAAGCTGAATGGCTTGAAATAGCAGCATGCTTCGTACATCAGCTAAAGTTTGTAGACAGCTTCAAAATCAGAGAGATCAAGGGTAGACAAGTATGGACAGGGTGCACAGGCCTAGGTTTATCTAGGTGGGTCGCATCTTTCCTAGCAACTCACGGATTTGATGTTGATAAATGGCCCCCATACGTCAAGAGGCAGTTTAAAAAAGATTTCAAGCTGCCGAAAACGCTGCTCTGGCCGCCTAAACAGCAATAACGCATTCAGGTTAGTCGAAACAAAAATCTGTTTGAGGGTTAAACAATGTCGAAGGCTCCGAGGAAAGTAAGAGACAAATGGCGAGCGAAAAGCTGGTACTCAGTTTTCACCCCGACCTATTTCGGCGAGCTAAACGTGGCAAGTGTTCCATGCGAAGACCCAGCTAAAATGATGAGACGCGTGGTAGAAACGACAATGTACGACATAACTGGCGACTTCTCCCATCAATCAACAAAACTCAATTTTATCGTGGTTAACGTCACAGGAGATAAGGCTCAGACTATCCTCAAAGGCCATGAATACTCCGCTGACTATTTGAGAAGCCTAGTAAGAAGGGGAAGTTCTAGGATAGACGGAATATTCAAAGCTACCTCAAAAGACGGCTACACCACAAGAGTCTCCATAGTTGCTTTTGCGAAGGAGCGATTGAAGACGTCCCAAGAACAAGGAATAAGGGATGCAATGCGCGAAATAATAGAGGACAAAGCAAAAACTCTCAATTACGATCAACTATCGCATGAAATGGTTCTAGGCAAGGTCGGCTCTGATATTTACAATGAAATAAAGAAAATAGCTCCCTTGAGGCATGTTGGTGTTAGAAAGTCTAAGCTTCTGGCGCTGCCACCAGAAGGCATGGGGAAGGCATTAGAAACAGGCAAGGAAAACAAAGTAGACTAAAACTTGTCCTTCGTACACGCCATCGAAGTTCTGGAAGGCAACAATGGTGAAACAGTATACAGTCTTAGCCCAACTCTAATGATGTCACGACTGGCATGAGAGCAGTTTGAGTGGCGGGTAATTATCGATTTCGGTCGTTCTTCCAAAATTCAGCGTTTTCCATGGCCTATCAAACCAATTGGGAGAAGGAAAAAAGAAAAACTGGAGGGCATGATTCTATAGATATAGAAGGCTAGGTTTGAGGGGCTCCATGTTGAATAAGAGGCTTTTTGGAACATCTGGGGTCAGGGGAGTCGTGAATGTTGACTTAACTCCTGAACTTGCTCTCAAAATTGGGTTAGCTCTCGCCACTTTGAAGAAACGCGGCGCTGGTTTCACATTGGCACATGACACGCGAATCTCAAGTCCAACCATATCTTCAGCCCTTGCTTCAGGTCTGTTGGCTGGAGGAGGCAACATCAAGGTTCTGGGCATTATGCCTACACCCACTCTCGCATATTTAACCAGAAGTCTCGGCGCGGCTACGGGAATAATGATCACGGCCAGCCACAATCCGCCGGAATATAATGGAGTGAAATTGTTCAGTCAAGAAGGGATGGCCTACGTTGAGAGACAGCAAGCGCAGGTTGAAGGCCTCCTCCGCAGCGGAAAGTTTAGGCGCGTCAAGTGGTCTGAGCTTGGAAAACAACTAAACGCTGATGAGACACATCGCTATGTGGCTGCAGTATTAGACAGAGTTGGGCTTGAGAAGAAGTGGAGAGTGGTACTAGATCCAGGATGTGGGGCAGCGTCTTACCTTGCGCCTTTGATTTTTCGTCAATTGCAATGCGAAACAATTTGCGTAAACGCTCAGCCAGACGGTTTTTTCCCCGGAAGAAGCCCTGAACCTCTGCCTGAAAATTTGACATCTATATGCGATGCTGTCAGGCAATTCGGGGCAGATGTCGGCTTCGCCTACGACGGTGATGCAGATAGAATGGTTGTCATCGACGAAAAAGGGAGGTATGCCCCACTTGATCAGACCTTGGCTTCTTACGCAGCTTATGTAGTCGCTGAAAACAAAGGCGGATCCATAGTTGTGCCAATAGACACATCAATGTGTGTGGAGGAAGTCATAGAAAACCGAGGAGGTAGAGTAATCAGAACTAAGGTGGGCGACGTAAATGTGGCCCAAGCAATCAAGAAGCATAAGGCCCTATTCGGAGGTGAAGCTTGCGGAGCTTGGATAAACCCTGAAATCCACCTGTGTCCAGACGGCATTCTTTCCAGCGCGCTGTTTTTGGAGGCAGTTGAAAGGGGAGGAGAAACAGTGTCAGCCTTTACCTCCAAAGTTCCTGTTTACCCGATGATGAGAAAAAAAATTGATTGCCCAGAGAGAATTCAGAACGCGGCTATGAAGAGACTGGAAAGAAGCCTTTCCAAAAGCCTTCCGAAACCCTTTGAGATTACGACTATAGATGGTGTTAAAGCGGCAACCTCGGATGGGTGGGTTTTGGTTAGATCCAGCGGAACTGAGCCGACCGTGAGGGTAACAGCAGAGGCGAAGACGGAGAAGCTGGCGAAGAAGCTGCTTAGGATTGGAGTTGAAGTGGCTAAGAGATCGATTAGGGGTGCTTGAAACTGAAGGCTGTGGTTATAGCTGCCGGTCAAGGAGTGCGTCTTCTCCCTATTACGGAGACTAAGCCGAAGCACATGGTGCCGATTGGTGGAAAACCGGTGATTGAACATATTGTAGACTGTCTAGCCTCAAACAGAATAGAGGAGTTACTGCTTGTAGTGGGATATAGGAAAGAAACGATACAGCAGTATCTCGGAAACGGTGAGCAATTTGGCGTAAAAGTTGACTATGTTGTCCAAGCTGGGGTTCTTGGCACAGGTCATGCCGTGGGCTTAGCTGAGAGATACGTCGGTGACGGAGATTTCCTAGTTGTCAACGGAGATCTGCTCATAACTCCCGAAACCATAGGCCGGGTTCTCAAGACCCATGAGCAAAGTCCAAGCAAGACCGTTATGGCCGTTGTCCCTGTTCCTAATGCTAAGGAATACGGCATCGTCTCACTTGATGGTGACCGAGTTGTAGAAATTGCTGAAAAGCCAGAGAGCATAGGGGCTTTGGGTAACCTAGCGAATGCAGGTCTCTACGTTTTCAAGAAGAACATTTTTGGCGCCATCAAGGAAACGCCGAAGTCTGTGAGGGGGGAATTCGAAATAACTGATTCTCTCAGGATCTTAATTGAGAAAGGCGTAGAGATACATGCTGCGAGGATCGATCCCAGCGGTTGGATGGATATAGGTTGCCCTTGGGATTTGCTGGAAGCCAACAAGCGAGTATTGGAGAAGGCCAAACCCAAAATAGACGGAGAAGTTGAGGACGGGGCCAAGCTCGTCGGTCCCATCATTGTTTCCAACGGAGCTAGGGTTAAATCTGGAGCCTACATCGAAGGACCCATATTCATAGGCGAATATTCTGAAATTGGACCAAATTGCCATATTCGACCTTTTACGAGCATTGGAAAGAACGTCAAGATTGGGAATGCATGTGAAGTAAAGAACAGCATCATAATGGATGGAACGAAAATACCGCACCTGTCCTATGTAGGCGACAGCGTGATTGGTGAGAATTGCAACTTTGGAGCAGGAACAAACATTGCAAATCTGAGGCTTGACGACAAGACGGTTAAGATGATTGTGGGCGGCAAGTTAGTCGATAGTGGAAGGAGAAAACTCGGCGCCATCATAGGCGACAATGTGAAAACAGCGATAAATGTCAGCTTTATGCCAGGTGTGAAAGTTGGATCGAACACTTTGATAGGATCTAATGTGATTGTCCACCGCGACCTACCATCTGGAGTTCTTGTTCTTCAGAAGCAAGAGCTTGAATTTGAGAAGCAGAGGATGTGATTGGCGACTGCCGAACACCTATTGAAGGATTGCAGCATCGGACAAGGGTTTAGTCGGCGTTTTCCAGAAGCTCTGCTATGACTGGAAAAGCGAGATAAAACATCTTTGGAGAAGAAGGGAGGTTGTGCTAGCTAGATCAAGCCTCGTTTCAAAATAGTGAAAGTCACTTCAAGGCCAAAGTAGCCATAACTTCTTCTTCAGTGCGCCTAATGGTGAAGCCCATTTTCTTGCATAGCCGAATCATGCTTTCATTTTCTGGTAGAATTATTCCGTATATGCTTTCGAGGCCTTTCTCTTCAGCTATTCCTATGAGCATATCCATGAGCTTTGTTCCTAACACTTTTCTTTGGTACTCATCAGCAACAACGACTGCGAATTCTCCCCGATTTCGCCTCGGATCTAAGATTAACCTTGCAACTCCAATTTCCTTCTTCCGTCCAGCTTCACTAAGCTCAGCTACGATGGCCACTTCTCTATCGTAGTCAATATTGCAGAAGCGAGCTGAATCGAGATGCGAAAATCTCCTAATTACGCGATGGAATCTAAGTCTGCTGGTTTCTTTGGATAACCCTTTAACGAATTCAGATTCAAGCGGTTCATCCTCCGGCCTAATTGGTCTAAGAATTACTTCTGTGCCATCTCTAAGTCTCCAGGGGGTAACATACTTTGTTGGATAAGGGAGAATTACTAAGTGAGAGTGGGGGTTCGGATCTTCGACAGCTTCAGGATCAATTATTATTCTAGCGTCAAGGGCGCGTACTTCATTTCCCGAAGCCGCTAGCGGATTGATCTCTACCTCAGCTATTTCAGGGAAGTCAGCGACCAAATTTGAGAACCGCACCACAATTCCCTCTAAAGCTCGGACGTTTAATAGAGCTCCGTAGATTCGCGTTTCCTCCATCATCCTTCTGGCAAGGTTTTGATTTAGCGGCGGGAGGCCCATTGAGAAATCTCGAATGAACTCCACGCCTCTTCCCCCTTGACCAAACAATATTACTGCGCCAAAATCTTTGTCTCTCCTCGCTCCAAGGATTAATTCGTAATCAATCTTCATCATCAGTTTTTGAATGTAAACTCCGTCAATTCTAGCTTTTGGAACAGCTTCTTGAACAGTCTCTATGAGCCTTTGATACTCGCTTCTGAGCTTATCTTCCGAGTCTACGCCTATGACAACTGCTCCAGCGTCCGTTTTGTGAATAACATCTGGAGACATTGCCTTGAGCACTACTGGATAACCGATGCTTGAAGCTATGCTGGCTGCTTCATCCGGGCTTTTGGCAATGTGAGCCTCAGCCCTCGGAACCATGTAAGCGTCTAAGAATTTGTCAGCCTCCTCCTCGGTTAAGGCTGTTCTTCCCTCTTTAGCTGCTTTACGTATCAGAAGCCTTAAGTGGTTCTTAGGCGGTGAAAGATCCGTCGGAAGCTCCTCTGGCGTTTCATATAGAAGCTCTAGGTTTCGCTTATGTCTATACATGTACATGTAAGTTCTAATCGCTTTTTCCGGGGTGGGATAGGTGGGTACTTCATTTGTGTAGAAAAGCTGCCTTGCTTCCTCAACTTCTCTTCCACCCATCCACACTGTCAAAATGGGTTTAATTTTTTTCTTAGCCATTCCTACAACTTTCTTAGCTAACTCCGTGGACTGCGCAGCGGGTTGGGGAGTGTAAATAACAGCAATTCCGTCGACATTTGGGTCAGATAAGCATACATCTAAAACCTTCTCATACCTTCTAACATCGGCCTCCTCCAGTATGTCTATTGGATTTCCTCTACTCCAATATGGCGGCAAGAAGCTTTGCAGAGCAAGCATAGATTGCTTCGAAAGCTCAACAACCTCTCCTCTATAGTCCGTTACAGCATCAGCAGCCATAACTCCTGGGCCGCCAGCATTAGTTACGATGGCTAATCTTGGCCCTCTTGGAAGATGCTTCGAAGACAAGACGCTAGCGCAGTTGAAGAGATCTTCAATGTCGTCTACACGCAACACGCCAAGCCGCTTGAAAGCTGCGTCATAAACTTCATAGCTTCCTGCTAAAGCACCTGTGTGAGAGTGCGCGGCTCTGGCGCTTGCCGCATATTTCCCAGCTTTGAGAACAATAATTGGCTTAGTTCTGGCGAACCCTCTGGCGGCACAAACAAATTTCTTTGCGCGACCGACGCCCTCCATGTAAATAAGTATGCTTCTGGTATGGGGGTCTTCCCCTAGGTAATCTATCAAGTCTCCGAAGTCTATGTCCAACATCAAACCTAGGGAAGCGAACATGCTGAAGCCGATTTGAGAGCTCACGGCCCAATCAAGCATTGCTGAACCTAAGGCTGCGCTTTGAGAAATGAAGGCTATTTCACCGGGCTGGAGGTTACTTCTTGAAAAAGCAGCGTTGAGATTTACATGAGGTCTAATGAATCCTAGGCAATTTGGCCCGAGCACTCGGATATCATGTTTTTCGCGCAGCCGTGTTATTTCCTCCTCCAACTTCGCACCTTCCTCCCCTGTTTCCCTGAAACCGGCCGATATTATGACGATCCCATCTACTCCGCTTTGGCCGCATTCCTCAACTATCTTTGGCACAGTTTTCGCTGGAGTAGCTATAACTGCCAGATCAATGTGCTCAGGCACTTTGTTCATGCTCGAAAAGCATCTTACTCCCATGACGCTTTCTCTATTAGGGTTGATGGGATAGATAGACCGCTTGTTTTTACCTAGAAGCAAGTTTCTCATTATTTGCTGTCCAATGGAGCCATCCCTTTCGGTTGCGCCGATAACGGCTACAGCCTTTGGGTTAAACATGTTTTCTATTTGACCCATTTTCCTTCTAACTTCTTATGGAGAATGGCTTCCATATGTTTTTTGGTTAGTAAGCTGCCTACCCCTCTTCAACAGTCCGTTTCTCTATCTTGAGAATTTTCCAGAGCAGCCTCGCCGGGTTTTCCCGCATATATAGAATATGAACTGTCAGGCAATAAGCTATATAAGTAGAAGCGAGTTCAATAGGGCGATTTAATCTTGGGGTGCGATGTATGGAAAAAGGCAAGAGCTGGGTTGTTAGAGACAAAAGTGGTGAAGATGTTTTTTGGCCATCGCCCGAGCTTAAGAAAATTGCTTGGGTAACCG
>CAZAQQ010000068.1:0-6578 GCA_964487485.1 uncultured Candidatus Bathyarchaeia archaeon
TTCCCCCGCATCAATCCAAAGGCATATATATTCATCACGCTTACCAAGGAAGATAATTGGAGGAATCTAATGTGTCAGAAAAAAAGAAAATATCGCGCAGGGACTACCTGCTTGCAGCTGGAGGAATTGCGGCGGCGGCAGTCGTAGGCGGTGGCGCTTACTACTACTATTCACGGATACCGAGAATTACGGCGAAAGAGAAGCCGATTAAAATAGGGCACGTTGCAACTTTCACAGGCTTCTACGCTGATTGGGGAACCTATCAAGATAGAGGAGCTCGCCTTGCTGTAGAAGAAATAAACGCAGCTGGCGGGATCAACGGTAGGCCTATCGAATACTACGCTGAGGATGATGCTGCTGCTGGAAGGCCCGACATAACAACAGGGTTAAGAAAAGCGGAAAAACTGATCAACGAAGTCGGGATAGAGTTCCTTCTATCAACTGAGCATAGCGGCGTCGGCCTCGCGCTGGAAGATCTATGTTGGAAGTACCATATTCCACAGTTCACAAGCATCTCTTGTTCGGAGTATTTCAGGTCGGCTAACTGGAAGAGGACAAGTTTCTTCATGAATCCTGACATGTACATACAAGACGTTGGGTTCCCTGAATTTATGGTGAAGAAATACGGAAAGAAGTGCTACATATTTTCCGTAGATTACGCAATGGGCAGGGCTGATTGCAGGCAATGGTACTGGGGTATGCTGAGAGATGGCGGGGAGGTTGTTGGAATATCTTGGGGAGCTCTTGGAACGCCAGATTTCACGCCTTGGTTCCCTAAGATCAAGGCTGCTAAACCGGACTTTCTCTACTTAGCTTTCGCAGGCCTAGACGTGGTGAGATGCGTAAAACAACTCTACGAGTTCGGTATTACGCCTGATGTGCTGCCAAAAGCTGGTCCTGATTGCGCTGTGATCGAAACAGAGATACCTTTGGCAGAAAAGGAATACGAGGATTTCTTCACGAATCAGTTGTACTGGAGCGGAACAGACGTTCCCCGAGGTAAAGCTTTCACAGAAGCCTACCGTAAGAGGTGGGGAGAAACCCCAGGTAATTGCGCAGCTTACGCATACGACAATGTCTACCTCATTAAGCAGGCGATAGAAAGAGCAGGAGGAACCACCAAGGAGGCTGGCTGGGAGAATATCTGCAAAGCAATTGAGACAATCGGCGACTTTCAGTCGGTAGAAGGACCAAAATGGATTAGACCTGAAGACCACGCTATGTTCAGCGATATGACGCTGTTGCAAATCAAAAAAGGCAAATTTGTGCCCGTAGGTAAAGTAGATAGACAGACCATCATCAAGGCCGTGCCTCCTAGAGTCGGAGAAGTACCTAAAGATCCACCTAAAGAAGCTGGCTGGTAGTAAAGATACTAGCTGCACTCCGAGGAGCGAAAACTCGGAGCAAACCCCCATTTTCATTTTTACATAACGGTGCTTAACTATGTTAGATATAGTCCTTGTAGGAATCATGTATGGGTTAACTCTTAGCTCCATAGCGTTAGGGCTTTCACTCATCTTCGGCGTCATGAAGATTCTCAACATAGCTCATGGGGAGTTCTATATGATGGGAGCATTTGCCCTTCTAATTACAATGGAGCTAACGGGGCTTAACTTCTGGTTGGCACTAATTCCTGCTGCAATCATAGTTGGACTTCTGGCCATAATATTTGAGGCAGGTCTTCATCCATTTTATGGTAAGGAGCCCCTATATGGCCTCATTCTGACTTTAGGATATTCTTTCTTCCTCCGCGATGCCGCATACAGTTTTAGCCGTACAACTATGCTCCTACCGGTTGGAGCAGGCTTCTATTCAATTCCCACCCCTCTACCTGGAGGCTTCAATTTTTACGGGATGGTACTGCCATACTACAGGTTCGCTATCTTGGCAATAATCTGCATGTTGTACGCAGGTCTCTGGTTTTTGGTAAAAAAGACGAAATATGGCATGCACATACGCGCTGCAACACAGAATGCCGAACTGCTTAGCAGCGACGGGGTCAACGTCAAGCAAGTAAACAGGCTGACATTCTGTATTGGCGCAGCGTTGGCAGCTGTAGCCGGAGCTCTCATGGGCCCCGTGACCACTGTTTACTCCGACATGGGTCACGAGATGATCCTCCTTGCTTTCATTGCCGTAATCGTTGGAGGTCTAGGAAACATCAGAGGATGCTTGATAGCCTCAGTTGTCCTCTCGGAGATCTATGTATTTCTTTCACTATACCTAGAGCCATACTGGAGCGAAACTATACTTGGCTTAATTTCAATGGTAGTGTTGCTTATCACTGCAAGGAGGAGGTAGCAAGTGCCACGGAAAACTCATTCATATTTGCTCCTTTTGGCACCTATCGTTGTCCTACTCGTGATACTGCCTGTGTTACCGCATTTCTACGTTTTCCTTTTCTGCACCGCTTACATCTTCGGTATGTTTGCTCTTAGTCTAGATTTTCTAATGGGCTATGGGGGAATGCCTAATTTTGGACAAGCTGTCTTCTTCGGGCTGGGGGCATATGTAGTGACCATGGCCCAGATATGGTGGCATGTGCCACCGATACTCAGTGTCATCTTCCCTTACGCATTCGTTATACCTTTGAGCTTCGCATTAGCGCGCGTCAGCGTAAGGGGGGGAGGAATATATTTTGCTCTAATCACCATAATTTGGGGCGACATAACTTACCGTACCTTTTTCTATGAGTGGACATTGGGTGGGTCGGATGGACTCCGAGGCGCCACTACGTTTCCATTACGGGAATACTACATAATCATTTTGATAGCTACCGTCGTATGTTATGTACTGATAAGAAAAATTGCAGATTCCCAGTTCGGAATGGTGTTACGGGCAATAAGAGAGAATGAAACGCGAATGAGGTTCGTCGGATGCAAGGTGGAGAACTACCGAATGTCAGCCTTCGTGATTTCATCTTGTTTTGCAACATTCGCTGGAAGCCTGTATCCAGGGCTGTATGGTGGGGCTAGACCCGAACTTCTTCATTGGGCTCTTTCCACTCTCGCCGTGACCATGGTCATAGTCGGGGGTTTAGGCAGCTTAGTTGGCGCGTTGATTGGAGGTTTTATAATAACCTTCCTCATAGAATGGTCAACTTCATATCTGCCTATGGGAGGCGGCTACACGATTGCAGGCTTAATTCTAGTAGCTACATTGCTCTTCATGCCGAAGGGTATATACCCAACGATAAAGAGAATATGGAGGTCTTGAGCATGAAGGACAACATCATACTGAAGACAATTGACTTGTCTAAGAACTTTGGCAGCTTGGCCGCGCTGGATAATGTGAACTTGGAGTTTGAGTATGGGAAGATCACGTCAATTATCGGGTTGAACGGGGCTGGCAAGACTACATTATTCAATGTTGTGACTGGGGCACTAAAGGCAACTAAAGGGAAGGTTATCTTTGAAGGAAATGAAATAACAGACTACCCTCCTCATAAGATAGTTAAACTGGGAATAAGTAGAGTGTTTCAGATAACCAATATCTTCCCAGAACTATCCGTTTACGAAAACGTTCTGACTTCTTTTCAAGTAAGTCGAGGACTTAAGCTATCTTCTTTATTCTCTAAGTTGAAGGAAATGGAGGAGGTGACGAAAATACTAGAAGTCCTCGACCTCCTAGACAAGAAAGACCTTCTAGCTAATCAGCTATCCTATGGCGAACAAAGACGTTTGGAAGCTGCAATAGCTTTGGCCACAAATCCCAAGCTCCTGCTCATGGATGAGCCAACGGGAGGTATGACTCCGCTAGAATCTGCGCAAACTATGGATTTCGTTAAGAAAATAAGAGATACTTTGGGCCTCACCATAGTGTTTATTGAACACGACATGGATGTTGTGATGCGAAATTCTGAGCACGTAGTAGTTATGGATAAAGGAAGGATAATTTGCGGAGGGACTCCGCAAGAAGTGTCGTGTGACGGAAAGGTTCGAGAAATTTACTTGGGAGTCACGGAGTAAGAATGTTATTAGAGTTGAATGATGTCCACACATATTATGGGGCTAGCCACATCCTTCAAGGTGTGTCACTGAACGTCGAAAAAGGAGAGATTGTGTCTCTACTCGGAAGGAATGGTGTCGGGAAAACTACGACTTTGAGAACTATAATGGGAATACTTCATCCCAAGTCAGGCCGCATTAAGTTTGGGGATGCGGATATAACAAAGTATCCTACCCACAGGATTTCAAAACTTGGCATCAATTATGTTGCGCAAGAGAACCCGGTCTTTCCCGACTTGTCGGTGAGGGAGAACCTAGCCATAGCTCCGGTGCGTTTAGGGGCAAAAAACGGGGGTTTAGAGGAAATCTATGAGTACTTCCCTCTTCTTAAAGAGCGCAGGAACCAGGCAGCGTCCTCTTTAAGTGGGGGGGAGCGAAGGATATTGGCTTTTGCGCGTCAATTAAGGGGAAAACCGGATCTATTGTTGTTAGATGAGCCTTTTACGGGTTTGTCACCTGTGATCACAGGTCAATTTGCGCAGATTTTGAAGAAGTTTAATGAAGGAATGGGAACCAGCGTCTTGCTGGTTGAACAGCATGCAACGCTAGCATTGAAGTTAGCCAATAGATGTTATATAATGACAAAAGGAAAAATAAGTTTCGAGGGCTCCTCGGAAGAGGCGGGAAAAAGCGAGGAACTGAAGAGGCTCTTGGGTGTATATGCGTGAAAGCCAACGCCTTCTTCTATTTTACGTAGCAGTACCGAGCCTCCTCATTATTCCAATATTTGTTACTCGAGATGTAGTTGTACTCATGGCTGATGCCCTAGTTATGGGCATCTTCGCTATGAGTTTAGACATAGTTCTAGGTTACACCGGACTGTTTAGCCTCGCGCATGCATCTGTTTGGGGTTCTGGAGCCTATGCAGTTGTGCTGACAAAAATATGGTGGAGAATACCGATCCTGATTGGGTTAGGATTCTCCCCAATAGCAGGCTTTGTTACAGGCTTGATTATGGGTCTGATTTGTAGCCGGGTTAGTAAGTTATATTTCCCGATACTAACCTTGCTCATTGCGGAAATATATCATCGAGCTTTTATGTACTGGTCAGCTGATCTCGGAGCTGAAATGGATTTATTCATCTTGGGGGAATACTACGATCCGCGTTATTTGTACTACTTTGTTTTGCTTGTTTGTCTTGCCAGCTACTGGATATCTAGAAAAGTAATGGATTCTCCTTTTGGACTCACGCTACAAGCTATTCGCGAGAACGAAATGAGAGCAAGTTTTGTTGGATGCAATGTGAAAAAATATAGAGCTCTCTCGATGGCGTTCTCAGGGATTTTTGCGGGAATTGCGGGAGGTCTTCATGCAATGATCTATGGCATGGTTGACATACATCTTCTCCACTGGATTTATTCAAGCGAAGTTATGGCTCTCAACGTAATTGGAGGCATGGGCACTCTGAGTGGGCCACTCATTTTCGGCTCTTCTCTATCTCTACTAAAATTCTATCTCAACGTTTACGTTGGAAGGGGCTATTTGATAACCATAGGCTTGATTTTGATTGGAGTAGCGCTTTATGTTCCAAAAGGGCTCCCATGGATTTTTGACGTATTTGGTGTTACAAATTTCTTGGCTAGAAAAAAGGTGGTGAAAAAACGATGAATCAAATGCTTGAGGTCACTATAATTCAGGCCCTTGCTGGTGGAATTTTTGGTTTATTCATAGCCCTTCTAGCTGTCGGTTTTACGTTGATTACCCTGATCAGCAAGTCAATTAATTTTGTTTATGCTGACATATGCATAATAGGCGCAGTGATTAGTTACCTGCTAGCCCCAATCTTCTCCAACTATTGGGTAGCAACCCTAGTCGGCTCAGTCATAAGTGGATTGGTAGGACTTGGGATAGGAATACTGATCACGTACTGCCAATCGCAGCGGCATGGCGGGATTTACATCTACCCGCTAGCCCTTACTTATGGTTGCTTCCTTGTTTTCCGCGAAGTTGAAGGAGTACTGCTGGCAGGAGCAATATACATGCCCGATCCACCCATATCAGGCAAAATCAACATAGGCATTATCAACTTACTCTATTCAGCTTATCATGTGTTCGTTGCAATTTTTGCTCTTGTACTGCTCGCGCTTGTGTGGTTAATCCTCACTAGGACAAAAGCTGGAGCGCTTATCCGCGCTGCAATCAATGATCCTGAGCTTCTCTCATGTACCGGGATCAGGGTTGCGTTGATAGTCGTATTGACTTTCATCTTTAGCTCTATTCTGGCTGGGGTAGCTGGTGCGCTTACATCACCTATTCTGGGATTCCACGAGGAGTCGGGACTGAACATTCTTCTTTGGTGTTTACTTGCAGTGTTCTTCGGGGGAGTAGGAAGCCTTGTTGGCTCTTTCATAGGCGGCGTTTTACTAGGTGAGGTATTCTATCTCAGTGTGTTATGGCTAGACCCGAGGCTGGCAGAAGTCACTGTTTTCACGTTGGCAACCGTATTGCTGCTGTTTCGTTCAAGAGGCCTACTAGGCAAGCCTACATACTAAATGGAAGGTCAACCAAATCAGCAAGCGATTCCTAGCTCATTGAATCTGAAGACTTTTGCCGGGCAGACACTGACGCACT
>CAZAQQ010000068.1:6678-7925 GCA_964487485.1 uncultured Candidatus Bathyarchaeia archaeon
CTCCTGAACGTACACGTTCTTGAAAACTTCGGAGGTAGCGAACATAACATGTTTCGGCCTCAATTCCTCAGCTAACTTTTGCAGATAGTCCAAGATTTCCGGATCTTTTACTAGATCGCCTGCTAGGGCGAGGGAAGTGTTGCCAACCTGATAGGCGGTTCTGGCTGTCAAAGGAACCATGCCAACGACCTGAGCTTTAACTGGGTCAACGTAAGTTCCTGACGCTCCAGCCATATACATCGAAGACAATTCTTCAAGCGAGATTCCTAAGTGTTCAGCCATCGTCAAGTGTCCAGCCCTTATAGCGCCGAATGCCTTTCCAGCTTCTTTCAAATCGTCCTCTGTGAACGTGACGCCGTCTTGAAGGTGAAGTTTATGGGTATGCGAATTTATTCTTGGGAGAGAAATCAAACCTGATAGGAGACCTATGGCAACGGTTGCGACGACTCCAGTGCCCGTGACTCCCTTCGCTTTTCCATGCATCAAACCTTTTTCTTTGGCATGACCGTTTCTGAGATCTACGATGTCTCCTGGCTTACTGAACATTTCGTTGTCTAAAACATAGCATCTCCAACCGAAATCAAATCTTAAATCCGAAATCGCTCCAGGCGCTGCTAACATGCCTTGCTCTATTTGCTGTCCTTCTATTGCAGGGCCGGCTGCCGCGGATCCTGTTATTATTTCATCTTTCACCTTCAATGCCATCTGAGCATTTGTTCCATAGTCAGTGACCAAAGTGGGGCCTTTAGCATTAAGGAACCCGCTTTTGACCACCATAGCGAGGGAATCTGCACCGATCGCGTGTTTCACTGCAGGCGGCACATATACTTCTGCATTGAGTATTTTTAACCCGATTTTCTCCGCAGCTAAGACTTTCCCATCTCTTTCCAAAGCTGTTATTCCATGTCTTTTCACGAAATCCTCGGAGTATGCTAGGTCTCTTATTTCCTCATTCTGCAAAAGGGAGAGCTGTATGGGGTTTCCGCAAACTGCCATCCGCTTTATGCTTTTCGCATCTACTTCCAGCGCCCTCAAAAGCTTGTAGACTGCGCTTAGGATCAGGTGGTGAGCTAATTCCTTACCACATTCTATCGCAAAGTGGAGGTGATCCATAACATTCGCGCCGGGAAGAGGATGGCCCATGGTTATGGCTGTTGAAACTACTTCCTCTTCCCTTAGGTCTAGGCATTGCGCTCTGAATCCACTTGTCCCAAGATCTAGCGCAATGCCAGTCTCCATTTGAGAAT
>CAZAQQ010000069.1:0-7893 GCA_964487485.1 uncultured Candidatus Bathyarchaeia archaeon
CGAAGCTTCTTTCACCTATCGATTTGGAGACCTTTCCTCCGGTTATGGTGCTCCAATGGAATATGATGGGCATGTTCCCCAACTGAATGCTACATGGGTTTCAGGTTTTCCAGGCGGCACCTACATCGTGAAGGCCTTCGTGAATGGATATGTGCAAACTGAGGTTTGCGAAGTCACTGTTCCCTCTGCTGAATATGTAGGCGCCATTACAGGCAACATTGACCTTAGGAAAGGAAGTTTTTTCAACATAGACGTGAACTTCCACGATAACCCATTACCCTCACCCCTTGTCGCATTAGGAGGACCTGATCCCGGTAGATTCGTAATAGTCGAAGCTTATGATTCCGCGAATAAGTTAGTGGGATTCAACTTCACTTGGGTCGGTCAAGGTAGTTCCAGCTGTCGCATTGTTCTCAACGGTTTAGGTATGGCTGGAGTTGACAATAATCCAACTTCTAACCCGAAATATCGAACTCGGGGCTTGAAATTCAGTTTGTATCGCTACCGCGGCATTAGGGATTACGGTCTTCCATCGGGCACCTATAGCCTCAAAGTGTATGTGAGAGGCTACGCGCAGCCGACGCCAGCTCGAGCTTCAATCACATTATGCGCTGCTCCGACGACTCTAGGCATTCACTTGGTGAGGGGGGTTGGTCTAAACGTAACTCTAGGTTCAGTGACTTGGCAAGACCCTCCTTCCCCCATCAACTGGCAATTCCCCGGTAAGAAGATTCGAGTATATGTTTACGATCAAGATGGCGTTAGCGTTGGACATGTTCGATATTGGGACTCGACTACTTGGAGTTGGCTTGAGCCGAGGCAGCAGGCGGGGCAAAGTTCATGGCCTTGGCCTAGCGCGGGCGTACCCAGTAAACTGTTTTTCGACGGATCTTGGTATGCTGAGCAGTGGGGTCCAGATTCAGGCTGGGGTGCCAATGGGGTTTATGGCTATGGCTTCATGTGGGGGCCTGAGTATTATCCAACTTGCCTAACAACAGGCAGCTACACATTCATAGGCTATACGGTGGGATATGTCCAAAAAATACTTACAAGGGTTTGGGCTACATTGGGAGCTTCTGTCGGGGACATGCGTCTTAACTTAATGGCGGGAGCTGGGATAAACGTGATAGTTAATCTTAGGACGGAGCAAATGATTTGGCCAACCAATCAACCCTTGTGGGCAAGAGTCAGGGTCTTAGACGCTCAAGGCAAATTGAAAGCAGCGAACATAACTCGAATCGAAAGCGGCGAGAAGACTTGCACCCTTCAAGTGGTGGGCTTTAGCGGCTATGCGCGTCCTCCATCGCCTCTCTATCCGGCTCCAGACTATCATTTCTGGTATGCAGAGCCTGGTAAAGGTAGGAGAATAAACCCCTCAATCTCACCTGACCTAGAAATCTTGCCTGAGAAGGCTGATAACTTCTATCGAGACTATGGCCTTGACTCAGGCTTCTATACAGTTCAGCTAGAGGTTAGAAACACCCAGTACCCAGCGTCTTCCTACCCCTTACCAGGTCTATTCCTAGTCAGCTACTATCAACCCGCAAAGGTTTCAGCTAACATAGCGGCTGGCGGCTCAGCGACAGTTGTTTTCGACCTTCACAAAATGGGGCTCGTGGAGGGAATAGCTTACACAGCAAATTGGATGGGAGAATACAGAACCACATCGTGGATGAGAGTGGAAGCGGATTCAGACGGAGACATAAGGTCAGTTGCCTACACTAGAGATGGCCACTATGAGATGTATCTGCCCGAAGGCAAGTACAGGATGAAAGTGTGGCTACCCATTACTGCTGAACCGTACATAGGATATGTAGGCCGAACCCTCACCCTTTCAGTAACGCCCGGAGGCACCTCAAGAATAGATTTCTATCTAGCAGAAAGCGGCATACCCATCCCAGAATACCCACACGCGATGCAGGCTTTGGTTCTGGCGCTTGCCATTTTGCTATGCGTCTTTTGGCGGAGTAAGAAAAAGACGAAGGTGAAATATGACTCGCTGCCTTACGCGAGCAACTCAGATCCAAAGTGCACATTGAACTAGGCTTCAAAACTTGTTGACAAGTTTCGCAGCTGTAATTTCGAAGACCCCGCTATGATGCTCCTCACTCCATTGTCCATGCGCTTCCATAATCACGATTTTAGATTTAAAGAGAGGCGCGTCGAGAACTAGGGTTTCATATTCGCCGCCTTCCCCTGAGATGTGAATGCCATATTTTCCATGAAGCTTTTGCAGTTCCATGAGGCTTTCTAGGTCTAGTTTTCTTCCAAGCCAGTTCCTTGAAAATCCTAGGGCGGTGCATGAAGTTATTATTGCGTCGAAGCCAAGTTCAATTTGCTCCTTAACCAACTCAGCTGGGTTCTTATGCCATAGAGGAGCGAAGCTTCTGATTCCTGTTTCCTCAGACACTCTATCAATCTTGGTCTTCTGGTATTCGCTTGCTACAGCTCCGGAGACAACTGCGTCGATTCCGAAAGCTTGTTTCAGTTCTGCAAGACATGCTTTGAGATCTTCAAGTTCTCTTTCCTTTTCACCGCTTGTTTCCACTATGATCATTGGCAGTTTAATTGCTTCAGCTTGAAGCCTTCCCCATTTGACTGCGGGGTAGTGAAACATCCAAGACTCCGATGTCTCCGGGTGAAATGAGAGTAGTGCGACTACATCCCAGCCTTGATGTAGAGCATACCAAAGGGCGAAGCAACTGTCTTTCCCACCGCTGAATAGGACAATGGTCTTCAAGCCTTTCGCCAAGTTCAGGATTGTTTTGTGCTGCGCGCTTCATGTATTCTGGCTTTATGTTCAAATTGTTTTTCGTATAGGGTTCTGATTTTGCCAATAGTATTCGCGTCACTCGGGCTTTTGTCATCTCTAATCTTCGTAATCCTAGCGAACCTTAAAGCGAAACCGGATTTGTAGTGAGGGCTTTTCTGAATTTCGTTGTAAGCTACTTCCACAACAATTTCAGGCTTTACGTAGACGGTGTACTCGTCCTCTGAAACTTTGATTTTTTGCAGCCTATTAGTCATTTCAATGAACTCGCTGTCGGTTAAGCCTTTGAAAGTTTTGCCCACAACCTGAAATTCATCTGTGCCCTCCTCCCTAGCCGCCAAGTGATAGTTGCTCAACCAACCGGTTCTCCTTCCGTATCCCCAGTCAGCTGCGACGATTGCGAGGTCTAAGGATTCAGCTGGCTTTATTTTGAACCATCTCTTGCCTCTTACCCCTGGTGTATAGAGGCTTCTCAAGGATTTTGCCACAAGTCCTTCATGTCCAGCTTGCATCGCTTCCCTGAGGAATTGTTCCGCTTCCTCAACCTTGCCTGTAACAATTCTTGTTGCCAACAGGTTTGGAGGGCAGATGTCTAGTAGAATGCGCCATCTTTCTTCGTAAGGCGTATCGATAAGAGTCCTCCCTTCAAGGTAGAGTACATCGAACAAGAATAGTTTGATCGGAATCTCCTTAGCCATCTCATCTACTTCATGAACTCTCCTAAACCTTCTCATTAAGTCTTGGAACGGCAGCGGCTTGGCATCAGCACCTATGGCTACAGCCTCACCTTCCAGAAGAGTTTCTTCCGCATTAACCTGATTCTTGACGAGAGTAGCTATGTCAGGTAGGCTTCCGGTGACATCAGTAAGTCGTCTGCTATAAATTTTGACAGCCTGATCTTTCTTGTGAATTTGGATACGAGCTCCATCATACTTATGCTCAAAGGCTGTTGATCCACGGTGTTCCCTCAATACTTCTTCGATATCGTAGGACATTTCAGCCAGCATAGGCTTGACAGGCTTGAAAAGCTGTACGCCGATCTCTTGGAGACCTTCTTTCCCTTTCTTGAGGGCAAGTCTAGCCAATTCTCCCAAATCCCCCAGTAACATGTGACTTCTCCTCACGAGTTCCAAGTCGACGCTGCAGGCTTTGGCTACGGCTTCAATCATCATTCCTTCATTGACTCCGACACGCATTTCCCCAAGGAGATTTCTCACAACATACTTGCCTTCAACGGGGCTGGCTTGACTTAGCAAACTCGCAATCAGACTTTCCTTCATCCTTCTAGAGCCTTCGCCTGAAGCCGCTGCAATATTTTCAAAGGTTTTGTAAACGTTTAGAATTGTTAGGGGTTTTTGAACCAACGCTGTTTGCTTACTTCTTCTCACTATTTTCGAAATTGTTCTTCCGCTAACTTCCAAGACTCTTGGGTCAGACTCTGGGAACACTGTGCCTATGATCAAGAATACGGACGACGCCACTTCCTCATCCTTCAGTTTGCGGAGGAATGAGCTGACTAAACGGGTTTTCTCAGTTCTTTTCATCGTCTTCTCAAGCTCTTCGCAAAGGTTGGCAAGCGCTGCGAAGGCTGTACCCTCAGTCATCTGCAACCTTCCCAGATTTCATATTGAGCTGGATCGAATACTACTTTTCCTGTTTTGCTACTTCATCAATATGTGTTCTAGACATGGTGTATGAAAGGGTACTGTTTCAGCGGGCAATGACAGCAACCGAGTCCTTTCGTACATTGTTCCAAGGCCACTTGGCTTTTGGAGCTGGAGCCAAAAATTAATAACTACCTTTGCCCATGCATTCGGCTAAAGCGGAGACAGGAATAATGCCAAAATTCAAGCAAACTGGTGAAATCCTGAAGATAATAGACAGTAAGGATCAGGTCCGAAAGACCTAGGCGTTTTCACCTATGTCCGGAAAACATCGGCATCATTGCCCATGTTGACCATGGCAAGACTACGATGTCAGATTCCCTATTGTCTGCTGCTGGTATGCTCTCTCCCTCTGTTGCTGGCACTGCCCTAGCTCTTGACTATATGGAGGAAGAGCAGAAGCGGCAGATGACGATTAAAGCTGCTAACATCAGTCTTTACCACGAGAGGAATGGCACGCCCTACGTCATCAACCTAATCGACACCCCCGGCCACGTTGACTTCTCAGGTAAGGTGACCAGATCCCTCAGAGCCATTGATGGAGCAGTAGTAGTCGTAGATGCTGTGGAGGAGGTTATGGTTCAAACAGAAACTGTGACGAGGCAATCTTTGGAAGAAAGGGTTAAGCCGGTGCTTTACATAAACAAAATAGACCGCCTGATCAAGGAGTTGAAGTTAACCTCAGAGCAGATTCAAGAGAGAATAGGCAGAATAATCAAGGACTTTAATGACCTGATCGACCTTTATGCTGAACCTGAGTATAGGGAGATATGGAAAGTAAACTTCGCTGCGAACACCGTGGCTATGGGCTCAGCTAAAGACAGATGGGGTTTCACCTATGAAATAGCTCAAAGGAAAGGCGTGAAGTTTTCGGACATAGTTGATGCCTATAATCAAGGTAAGATTGACGAGTTAAGGAATAAGATCCCCCTTCATGAAGCTATTCTAAACATGGTAGTTGAGACTATGCCTCCGCCCCATGTAGCGCAGAAATACCGTATACCGAAAATCTGGCGAGGAGAACTGAAAAGCGATGTCGGGCAGGCCATGCTCAACTGCGATGACAGTGGGCCGCCTGTAATGTGTGTTGTGAACATAGTTGTGGACCCACAAGCCGGAGTTGTTGCAACGGGAAGGCTTTTCTCAGGCAAACTGAGTGAAGGCGACGTTGTGCACTTGATGGGTGCGCGAGCAGACTCTAGGATACAGCAGGTTTGCATATACATGGGGCCTTACCGCGAGGTTATAGGCGGAATCACAGCTGGGAACATTCCGGCTTTGCTTGGGTTGGAAGCCGCTAGAGCAGGTGAAACAATTTCGGCTGCGAAGGATGTTGTGCCCTTTGAAGCTGTACGGTATGTAACGGAACCTGTTGTGACAATGGCTGTTGAACCTAAATATAGCCGCGACTTACCGAAGCTCGTGGATATTCTCAGGAAACTCTCTATAGAAGATCCTAACCTCGTCACGACGATTAATGAGGAAACGGGTGAATACCTTATTTCAGGAATGGGCACCCTTCACCTTGAAATAGCTACAACCCTCATCCAGAAGACAGGTCTTGAAATCGTAACTTCCAAGCCAATAGTGATCTATAGAGAAAGCGTGAGGGCTTCTGCGGGACCGTTCGAAGGGAAATCTCCCAACAAGCATAACCGCGTCCACATGAGCATCGAACCCCTTGAGTCTGAAGTGATAGATATGATAAGAAATGGGCAGATCGGAGAGTATATGGATCGCCATGCCCTAGCGAAAACTTTGAGGGAACACAAATGGCCCACTGAAGATGCTAGAGGCGTATGGAGCGTAGATGAATCATGCAACATCCTCACAGAAGCTACGAAGGGCGCTCAATATCTCCAGGAAGCCAAGGACATGATCATATCTGGATATCGCTGGGGAATAAAGGAAGGCCCCCTCGCCTACGAACAAATAAGGGGTGCAAAAGTGAAAATAACGGATATACAACTCCACGAGGATCCTGTTCACCGCGGCCCTGCGCAAATAATGCCTATGACGAGGCGGTCTTTCTTCGCTGCCTTCCTCTCTGCGAATCCCTGTTTGATGGAACCTATTCAGAAAATTACCGCCAAAATACCCCCAGATCTACTAGGAGCCGTAACCAGCGTTATCACACAGAAACGGGGAAAAGTAATATCCGTTGACCAGAAAGGACACTTGGTTTATGTGGTAGGCGATTTGCCCACAGCTGAAACCTTTGATCTATCCGAAGTCCTGAGAAGTGCGACTGCGGGCCGAGCTTTTTGGGGGCTTGAATTTTCGAGGTGGGCTCCTGTTCCAGCCTCAATGGTGATGCAAGTCATTGAGGAAATACGCAAAAGAAAGGGGTTGCCGCCTGAACCTCAGAAGGCAGAAGACTTCATGGAAAGAGCCTAGAAGGGATCAGGTGGGATCCGTCGCAGCTGTCCCCGCTTTTCAAGTCCGCACAGCCCTCCCGGCAAGTGGAGAAGGTTAATCCACGCTTCTCAGCCTCTGCCTTCAAAGCCTTCAACAGATTGATCCTAACCTCAAATGGCAGATACCTCGCTTTACCCTTAGCCTCCCCTATAGCCCAGTAAAGGTTCCTCAACTTTTCAGCGCATTCGGGGAAGGCTTTGAGGAGACGGTTGAAGCTGTCGATCTTCGCTTTGTAGGTGGCAGCTACTAAATGGCTTGCCCCAGCTGAAGCAACCTCAGCCACAAGGCCTTCAAGCATTTTCACATCATCGTTAATCCCCGGTATCAATGGGTCAATTCGCACAGAACAAGGAATACCAGAAGAGGTTAAGGCTCCCAGCGTACTCAGCCTTTTCGAAGGCGGAGGTGCAGAAGGCTCAAGCGTACGCGCAATTTCATCATCTATAGTGGTTATGCTTATACTGACACTGCAGTTTCCCTGCGCAATAACATCTCGATCGTTTGCGACCAGGCTCGATTTTGTGATTAACAAGACTTTGAAGCCCTCTGGCAGGAGCAACTGTAAGGCTTTCCTTGTCAAGCGAAGTTCGCTTTCAATCGGAGCATATGGATCTGAGCTATTAGCCATGGATATTGGGAGAGAGGGAGTGATGCGCTTAATGTCCTTGGAAAGCCTTTCAATGAAACTCTTCTTGGGTCTGCAGCTGAACGCATTTGGGATATATGAGGTTATGTAGCAATAGAGACATCGATGAGAGCAACCTGTGTAAGGAGAAACACTATATTTTCTAGGGCAAGTACAGTGAGGGCTTCTCCAAGGATCGAAAGGCGTAACAACGGCCAAGGACAACACGTTCTACAATAAGTTTTTAGAACAATCCCATACTAGTCTCTAGCGGTTAAGCGGCCGTAGTCTAGATAGAGGGACAGCAGATTCCTCTAGGACAACCTGGTCTAGGACACAGAACAGTCGTCCAATGGCCTTCCACGGCTAACCGAAGAAAGCCAATAACTCGGGTTCAAATCCCGGCGGCCGCACCA
>CAZAQQ010000070.1:0-7858 GCA_964487485.1 uncultured Candidatus Bathyarchaeia archaeon
TTGGATAGAACAGGGCTAGTCTACCATGAAGGATATTTGAGGCATGACCCCGGATCTCAACATCCCGAGAGTCCTGAAAGGCTGCGCAGAACAGTTGGACTATTCCAGGCAAAGAATATTATGACTAGTCCCAAACTGTCCTTATTGAAGCCTGATCCGGCTGTAGAAGAAGACTTGTTGCGAGTTCATTCGGCGAGCTACATAGAGAAAATAAGGTCGATGAGCAAAGGCGGATCCTTTCCGAAATTTCTGACAATGGATACGCCTGTTCAGGAAGGCACTTTCGACTTGGCAAAGCTAAGCGCCGGTGGAGCTATTTTGGCGGGGAAGGCTGTGGTTGAAGGGCGGATGAAAAACGCTTTCGCTCTAATCCGCCCTCCTGGCCATCATGCTGGCAGGGATTACGGCGGCGGGTTCTGCTACTTCAACAATATTGCTATCATGATTGAATATTTACGGGAAAAGCATCGATTGAAACGGTTTATGATTCTAGATTGGGATGTGCATCATGGAAACGGAACGCAAGACGTTTTCTACAGAGACCCTACGGTAGTGTATTTCTCAACACATCAGATGCCGCTTTACCCTGGAACTGGATACGAAGAAGAACTGGGCGCGGGAGAGGGAAAGGGATACAAGATAAACATACCTCTCCAACCTGGGACTTCAGGGCTTAACTACCCTTACATTTTGGAGGAACTCTTCGAACCGATAGCCAAAGCCTTCAAGCCCGAAATAATTGCGGTTTCAGCAGGCCAAGATGCATATTTCGCGGATCCAATTGCGAATTTGAAGTTCACTATCCACACTTATGTCGATAATACTAGTTATGTGATGAGAGTGGCTGAACGAGTTTGCGAGGGAAGAGTCGCCATGGTTTTGGAGGGGGGCTATCATCTAGAAGCTGTGCCTCACGCAATCCTAGGAATTGTCACAACCCTAGCCAATTTGAAAGACGTAGAAATCACGGAGCCCTACCCGACAGTGGAGCAACCTCCTAGCGAAGAAGTGAGGCGAACTGTCAAGAGACTGAAGTCGATATTGGCAGAATATTGGGGCACACTCAAGTAATCCGTTACTTGTCGCAAGTGCTTGCGCGAAACTTATCCGCTAGATCAGCCTCGTGAATCAAACTTTGAGTCAAACTTAATGATCTCTCTGCAGAAAGAATTTGAGGGTACAGGAAAGATATACTAGTCTCACCTGCGAAGAGATGGGCACGAAGTGACTCTGAGATTCGTTCAGATGAAAGAAGGGGAGTGCAGGGTTTGTGGAGAAAAGCGGCCTGGAATCTCCGGGGCGCTGGGCGTTTGCATTAACTGCATTCGCACCAAGCCTAGCGAAGCCTTACCCTACATTCAAGCTGCACACGAAAAGGTGAGGGTGCGCTACAATCTTCCTGCGCAACCGCCGAAAACCTCAGGCGGGATTCCATGTAACCTCTGCGCGAACGAATGTATTATGGGGGAGGGTGAGAAGGGTTTTTGCGGCCTAAGAAAAAATGAGGGGGGAAGGTTGGAGTCTTTAACTAGCCCAGACAAAGGTGTCCTATACGCCTACTATGACCCTCACGTCACGAATTGCTGTTCAGCTTGGTTTTGCCCAGCTGGAACCGGTTCAGGATATCCAAAATATGCTCATGCCCGCGGTTCGGAAGCTGGTTACGCGAACTACGCTGTTTTCTTCTACGGTTGTAATTTTAACTGCCTTTTCTGCCAAAATGCCTCTCATAAGGACATAAGTAGAACGAACGAAGTCACGTTGGAACAGTTCACTGGAGAAATTCAATTGGATCCAAGATACTCCTGTATCTGCTATTTCGGTGGCTCCCCTGAACCGCAACTGCCATTTGCTCTAAACGCCTCTAAACAAATATTAGAACAGACTCGTGGGCGAATTCTTCGAGTATGCTTTGAATGGAACGGTTGTGGCAATCCCAGTCTAGTACGCAAAGCGGCTGAGTTAGCCTATGAAAGCGGAGGCAATATTAAGTTCGATCTGAAATGCTTCGATCCAACCCTTAGCCTAGCCTTAAGCGGGGTACCTAACAAAAGAGCCTACGAAAACTTCGAAATGGTTGCTAGGGAATTCTATGAGAAGAGGGCTGAAGTGCCAATTTTGACAGCCACGACGCTTCTTGTGCCTGATTACGTTGACGCTTTTGAGGTTGAGAGAATAGCGAAATTCATTAGAGAACTTAATCCTGAAATCCCATATTCATTGTTGATTTTTCACTCAGACTTTATGATGCGTGACTTGCCAGTTACCCCAAAAAAGCAGGTTGAAGAGTGTTATCACATCGCCAAGAAACACCTAAAAAATGTTCATGTAGGGAACTTACATCTGCTAGGTCTTAACGCCCTAACCCTGCGCCTCAGCGAAATGGGATAGGGATTGCACGCACACTGTGCATATGCTTTGACGCGTTAGCTATACACCCTGCCGCCAATTAGCATCGTAGCGGCATTTCTTACCGGTCTGGTTGGAGGCTTTCAGCCTACGCCTTCTTTATAGATTAGTGCTGCCAATATCTCTGTTTTGATAGATTAACTTTTCAGCTTTTCATACATCTCCAGATAACTACACGGGCCCGTAGTCTAGTCAGGACTAGCTGGAGGATTCTTACAGTTTAACTCTAGAAATACTCTGAAGCTTTTTAGTACTCCGGAAGCATCCTATCGCTTGAGTCTGATGGAGTTGATGAGTTCTCTTGTTATCTCAAACCGCTCATCGCAGGCTTGAAGTAATTCGTCGTGAACTGATCTCTTCGAGTAATAAACCTGCGTCAGGACACCTGCTTCTTTTGCAGCTTGTACCGCCGGAACCAGGTCACTGTCACCTGATAAAAGGACAGCTCTTTGAATCTGTCTACCCCAGCTCATTCTAACAAGGTCGACAGAAAGTAGGACATCGACGCGCTTCTGCACAAATTCTCCATGTATATAACTGAGCTTACCAAGCCGAACTTCGAAGCGTGGTATCTTCTTGAGGCTGTAGATGAATCGATCCATAGCTGCGTACCTAGCCCTCTCTTCAGGGGTTGGTGGATTACTTTGATATGGCATGCATGTGTAGTAGTACGTTCTCAACCGGTCGCAACCTTGACAAAGCTTCTCGGAGAGAGTTCCGAAGTCTACGGGAGCTTCACCATATTCGTCTTTGAGAATCCTTGAAAAGTATCCACCGTCAATAAAGACGGCAGCTTTGTCCATGCATAAAATCTCACAGCAGATTTATTCTGCCGTCCTATTCGAACGGCAGCGGCTATTTACAACTGTGAAAGGGCATGAGCCATTTTATAAGCGTTACGCTACTGCGTGTCCTGTTAGGATTAACCAGAGGATTCTGGTTAGTGCTTTGTCTCTGATAATGTTTTTTTCTCAGACCCCTTCTATGTTTTTGTCTTTCCAAGCCAATGAAGATCAAAGTCAGTTTTCTTGATTCGTATTTTCGCGGTCGAACCGGGTCACTGCTTCGTTACTCATTAGCGAGAGGCATCGCTGAATCTGACCCTGCACGTAAGATTCTTTCAAAGGCCGTTCGATTTGGATATGTGGCTTGCGGTCTTTAGATTATTTGTCAATCTTTCCTTCGGTATAGATTAGTGCTGCTGATCTTCCCATGAAAACGCCGAAAACTGGGCTGATGATGGCTGAAAAAAGCCAGCCGACCACTGGAATTCGGCCGAGTGCGCCCACTACCAACGCGCATACCAACATTATTATCAACCAAAGGATGTATTTCCCCCAACCGATCTTGTTGATTATGCTGAGGACTTCGCCTACGGCAAATGCTTTGCCAAAGCTGTTTGCCTTAATCATGTGAACAATGGCTATTGCCATTATGATCGTAATGAAAAAGATGAGGACTGCTGCAACAATCACAATCAACAACCCTAGCGCACTTGGAAGTATCATAGGCATGAAAGGCATTCTGTCGAACGGCATACCCCAAGGCATGAATGGCATGAGGATTGAGAAGGCGCCTAGCACCAACAGGATCGTTGGTATAAGCATGTAGATGAAAATTGCCACAGCCACTTTCAAGCCCAGTATGAACAAGTCTACGTACCCTGTTAGCTTCGAGGGCTCTGAGGATGAAGGGCTTTCCTTTACGACTCTACCCAAGTATCCGGCGACGACTAGGTTGACGATTGGTATTATGTTCAGGACTATGAGTATTATGAGCCTTCCAGCATCAGTGAACATTTTCTTCGCGTAAACAAAGGAGTCGTTTAGGATCTGCTCAAGCTCCATAACATTTCCCCATACTAGTCTCAGGCGTATACATATAAAACCGAGGGTCGCGAGAGGACTGAATGCAACCGCCAAAATTTTGCAGTGTCCATCGGTCTTTGAACACTATCAGGACGCGGTCGGAAACAGCGTCTACATCGCTGCTCAGTTGCTCATAACCACTTTGCTAAACAGTTTTCTATTACTAGTTAACACATTCAAGGCCAAGTTCAGCCCAACCAAGTTCTCATGAGGTGGAAGAATGACTGAAGATCTGCTTCACCCATATCTTCCAAACTCTGCGTCTGGGACAAAAAGGAAAATGTTGGAAGAGATGGGACTAAAAAATGTTCAAGAGCTTTTTTCAGACATTCCCAAAGAAGCTAGGCTGGAAAGAAGATTAGAACTGCCTAGACCGAAGTCTGAGTTAGAAGTGAAACGCCACATTGAAGCCTTGCTGTCGAAGAATAAGAAAGTTCTCAGCTTCTTGGGTGCCGGGTGTTGGCCCCACTATGTTCCATCGGTCGTAGACGAAATAGTTGGGCGCGCGGAATTCATAACTTCCTACACACCCTATCAGCCTGAGATTAGCCAAGGCATGCTCCAAGCTCAATTCGAGTTTCAAAGCCTGATTTGCGAGCTCACAGGCATGGATTTCGCCAACAGCTCGATGTATGATTGGGCATCTGCCTTGGGAGAAGCGGCTAGAATGGTTGCTAGGGTTACTGGCCGCAACGAATTCCTAGTCCCTCGCTATATCAATCCGGAAAGACTTGCCACGTTAAGAGTATATGCAGAACCTGCTGGAATTGAAGTAGTTCAATTGGAGCACAGCAAGGATACTGGCCAGATATCCGTTGAAGATTTGGGAAAGAAGATTTCGAGTAGAACCGCTGGCGTCTATGTTGAAAATCCATCATATCTAGGGTATCTAGAAAGCGGCGTAGACATGTTGGCGGAGATTTCTCATAAAAAAGGAGCATTATTCATTGTGGGCGTCGACCCCGTTTCGCTCGGAATATTGAAGCCTCCCGCTGATTATGGAGCTGACATAGTGATTGGAGAGGGGCAGCCTCTTGGAAATCACATGAACTACGGCGGTCCACTGCTAGGGATCTTTGCATGCAAGGGCGAAGGGCTGCTCCGTCAGATGCCTGGCAGAATCATTGGCATGACTTCTACAGTTGATGGGAGGGAGAAAGCGTTTTGCATGACTTTGCAAACAAGGGAACAGCACATAAGAAGAGAGAAAGCTACTTCGAACATCTGTACGAACGAAGCCTTATGCGCGGTTGCCGCGGCTGTATATCTGTCCCTTCTCGGCCCTGCGGGTCTCAGGAAACTTTGCGAAACAATTCTGACGAAATCCAACTATGCGATGAGAAAGCTGCGCGAGTTAACGGGTGTCAGAGCTCCCCTATTTGACGCTGCTCATTTCAAAGAATTTACTGTTAACTTTGACGAGACAGGCTTGAAGGTTGAGGACGTGAACAGAAGGCTTCTCGAAGCTGGAATTCAAGGCGGCGTAGTGATTAAAGATAGCTTCCCTGCGCTTGGTGAGACAGCATTATACTGCGTTACAGAAATCCACTCGAGACAGGAGATAGATAGACTGGTGGAAACATTGCGTGGGATTTTGGAGGGATAGAAACTGGGCTTCAAGCAAGCTAAGTGGGATGAACCTTTAATCCTTGAAAGATCTGCAACCGGGAAAATAGGGCATTTGCCGCCTGAACTGGAAGTTGAAGAAAAGAAAATTGTTGGCAACGTGGAATCCATCATACCTCCCCAGCTCTTCCGCAAGAGTCCTCCTAAACTACCTGAAGTGTCTGAAGTTGATGTTGTGAGGCATTATACGCGTCTGTCGCAACAGAACTACGGAGTAGACCTAGGAACTTATCCTCTGGGAAGCTGTACAATGAAGTATAACCCGAAGATATGTGAGGCCGTAGCGAAGTCCAGCAGGGCGCAAGACCTTCATCCCTACCAAGACGAGAGGCTGGTGCAGGGAGCTTTAGAAATTCTTTACAACCTTTCGCTGTATCTATCCGAGATAACCGGAATGTGCAAGTTTTCACTGCAACCCTCTGCAGGTGCTCATGGCGAATTCGCTGGGGCCTTGATCATGAGGGCCTATCACAAGCTGAGAGGTCAGATTGAAAAAAGAAATGAAATGATTGTCCCTGACTCCGCTCATGGTACGAATCCGGCAAGCGCACATATGGCTGGGTTCAAGGTGATAGTGACTCCCTCAAACAGCGACGGATGTATTGATATTGAGGGATTGAAAGAGATAGTTGGAGATCGCACTGCTGGGCTAATGCTAACAAATCCAAACACCCTTGGGGTCTTCGAGAAAAACATACTCGAAGTATCAAAAATAATTCACGATGCTGGAGGCCTACTGTACTACGACGGGGCTAACCTCAACGCTATTTTGGGCAAAGCAAGGCCTAGAGACATGGGCTTTGACATAGTGCACGTAAACATCCACAAAACCTTCAGTACGCCTCATGGTGGGGGAGGACCCGGAGCTGGTCCCATAGGCGTGACTAAAGACCTAGAGAGATTTCTGCCCGTGCCAATAGTGGAATTTGACGGCGGAAAGTACTGCCTAGACTGGGAAAAGCCGGATACTATTGGTAAAATCAAGGGGTTCTATGGAAACTTCTCCGTCCTACTGAAAGCCTATGCATACATTTTATCTCTTGGCGCAGAGGGGTTGGAGGAAGCGGCTGAGCTGTCTGTGTTAAACGCCAACTATGTTGTGAGAAAAATTTTGAGGACGAGGGGATATTCTCTTCCTTTCTCTCCTGAGAAGCCGAGGAAACATGAATTTGTTGCAAGCGCCAAGAAAATCAAGGAGGAAACAGGGGTTAGTGCCCTTGATATTTCCAAGAGGATTCTGGACCATGGAGTACACGCTCCGACCATGTATTTTCCTCCCATAGTGAGCGAAGCAATTATGGTTGAACCTACCGAAACAGAAAGTAAGGAGGAACTAGACGCTCTCATCACTGCTCTCGCCAAAGCTGCGGAAGAAGCATATTCCAAACCAGAAACAGCCAAAGAAGCTCCCCACAACACTACGGTTAAGCGAATCGATGAGGTAAAAGCTTCTCATCCAAAAACGATGCGCTTAACTTGGAGAACTCCTTAAAGATATGAAAGCAGGGGCACGGATCGAAATGAAGATCACAGTTAAGTTCTTCGCCTCAGTCAGAGAAATAGTAGGCAAGAAAGAGGAGACTATAGAGCTTCCTGAAGGAGCTACTGTGGAAACAGTGCTTCAAAAGCTCGCTCAGAATTACGGGCCCAAGTTCAAGGATTATGTCTACGACGAAAAACTCCAGACTCCAAGAAACCACCTACAGTTCCTAGTAGATGGGAGAAGTGTGACCACGCTTGAAGGGATCAAAACGCAGCTCCGGGATGGAAATCAATTCGCGATAATACCTCCAGTTGGAGGAGGAAAAAAGGGAGGGCCATAGGAAAAAGCTCTTCATGGAACCACCTGTGTGCTATTTCCTTTTTTCTAAATCACATTTGATTTTGGAAAACCCAGCTTTGATCCGAAATATTCAAGTTAAGCTCACATGTTGATCTATAGTCGTACTCGACAT
>CAZAQQ010000071.1:0-7834 GCA_964487485.1 uncultured Candidatus Bathyarchaeia archaeon
CGGTTACAGAATTTGGCTACTGGGTAAGAAACATGGCTTCATAACGCCTGCTGACCTACTCGGCGACTATTACCAAAGCAACCTCGTAAGAGTCATTATTTCGATCCTAGGCCTAGTCTTCGTTATACCGTACATACAAGCGCAAATGATAGGCGCAGGTTACATTCTTGAAATCGGAACAGGTGGTAGGGTACCATATTTGTGGGGCTGCATTATTTTGCTTGCAGTGATTATGGGCTATGTTTGGCTGGGCGGGCTGAGGGCCGCTGCTTGGACAGATGTCCTACAAGGCGTGTTAATGTTCGCAATGGTTTGGGTCGGAGGAATCTTCGTTACCTATGCTGCGCTAGGAACTACAGATTTCACAACAGTCTTCCAGAAGATAGAGCAAACGTATCCTAAGCTATTGGTAGTTCCAGACGCCTACTGGCCTGTATACACAACCCTTTTCATCTCTTTGGTAGGGATCTCCATCTATCCGCCCATATGGATGAGCGCATACACAGCGCGGAGCCCCAAAATATTGAAGTGGCTTTCAGTCACATCTCCCCTGTATCTGATATGGTTCTATCTTCCCTGCTTCTTGGTGGCATGGGCAGGTAAGATAGTTTTACCCCCTGTTGCAAGACCGGACACGGTTTTTCCGTTGATGTTGATGAAGTACGCTCCTGCTTGGCTGGCGGCTTTAACCCTTGCGGGAGGGATAGCAGCATGCATGTCCACTGCTGATGCTCAACTGCTCTCCTGCAGCGCCATGTTCACCAGAGACCTATATCAAAGGTTCATTAAACCTGATGCGAAGGCAAAGACAATCCTCCTCGTGGGAAGAACCCTCATTGTTATCTTTGGATTCGTATCCGTTGCTCTAGCTCTTCTAGTTCCCGGCCTTATCGTATCCGTAGTAGCACTTGCCTTGGGCGGATGCCTACAGATGATGCCTTCTCTCATAGGCGCAGTCTACTGGCCTAGGGGAACAAAAGCAGGAGCCGTCTCCGGCTTGGTCGTCGGCATAGTTGTCCTAGTCCTAACACAATTTATATGGCCGGGTCCCTTTGGAATAATGAGTGGAGCTTGGGCAATCATTTCGAACTCTCTCGTATACGTCTTGGTAAGCTACGCCACCAAGCCACCTTCTGAAGAAGTGAGAGCAAAGTTCCACGGGTACCTTAACTCTGTCGTACACAAGCCTTAGCCCAGAGTAATGATTAAGGTGCAACTGCAGACAGTTGAACCGAAGCAGCTGCTCAAAGACTCCATAGATCTCCACGTGCACTGCGGCCCAGAATGCATTCCCAGAAGGCTTGACGCATTTTCTCTGGCGAATGCAGTCAAAGAGTATGAAATGCGAACTGTAGTAATGAAATCTCATTTCCAACCAACAACTGATTGGGCCTACCTCGTGCAGAAATACGCACTGATGAAACTATATGGCTCTGTAACTCTGAACCATGGAGTAGGCGGAGTAAACCCCTACGCGATTAAGGCGGCTCTAGGACCCAAAATAGAAGGCCAAACTTTTCTCAAGATAGTTTGGATGCCAACAATCCACGCCAAAGCACACCTAGAAGCTTTCAGGGCTGAGGGTTGCATGTACGATATCCCACCTGAATGGACAGGGGGGAAAGTCATAGAATCCGCGGAAAAAATAGATCAAATCAAACCAATCACCCTATCTGACCCTGCAGTTAGAGAGAATCTCGATAAAGTGCTTAACGTAATTGCTGACAACAATCTAGTCCTAGCTACTGGACACCTATCCTCCCAAGAAGTCATGCAATTAGTGGACGAAGCCAAAAGCAAAGGCGTAAGGAAAATCATAGCAACACACCCCATCTACAAGACTACCCGCATGACGGTGGAGCAAGCTAAGGAGTTGGCGGGAAAAGGCGTCTACTTAGAACAGAGCTACGCACTCCACGTCATCGACAAAATACCTATAAACATCATAGCCGACTTCACTAGAAAAGTTGGGCCAAGCCACTGCGTTGTCACTTCTGATATGGGACAGCTTAAGAGCCCCCTACCCCCTGAGGGTCTCATTACTTTTATCAAGGAACTTATTGACAGAGGCCTCAGCCCAGCTGAGATACAAACTATGGTGAAACACAATCCTCAAACATTGCTAGGCGACTGATGGCAAAGACCTATCAATTCCCATAGCTTTCCAGACAAGTTCAGGCAAGTCCAACACCTGTAGCCTCATCCCACCTCGCTTAACAGCATCCTCAAAGTTTTTGACACAAAATGGGCAAGCAGTAACTACAGCATCCACGCTGGTTGGCAATACATCCAATTTCAACCGATCCATCGCTACTGAAACACTGAGCTCTGGGAATGCAGATCGAAAGCCTCCTCCAGCGCCGCAACAGCGCGACTCCTCATGACTCTTAACCATTTCGGAGAAAACTATTCCAGGAATCGCATTCATTACATTTCTAGGCGGCTCATAAATGCTTAGATGCCTACCCAAGTGGCAAGGATCGTGGTAGGTGACCTTCATGGTTAACTCTTTGCTGAATCCTATTCTACGGGCCTTAACAAGCCCTTCTAAATACTGCGAGACATGCAAGACCTCGAATGGCAAGGTTCCCAGCATCTCAGGGTATTCATCATGAAAAGTTCTGAAGCATCCTGCGCAAGCTGTAACAACGGTTTTCGCTCCTCTATCAGCTATTTTTGCCACATTTACCTTGGCATATTTGTTTTCAACCACGTCTCTCTGCCCAGTTCGAAGCAAAAATGATCCGCAGCAACCCTCCTCCTTGCCAAGTATGGTGAAGTTGACTCCCGCATGTTTCAGGATCCTCACAGTGGCTCTGGCAGTAGCCTGAGTTCTATAGGAAGCCATGCAACCAGCCCAGTATAGGACTTCAGCCTTTTCCGGAAGCACAGTTTCTTCCGATTCCAACCATCTGGCCCTTGCGTTCTTAGGTTCTCCGAAGGGATTGTTTTCGCTTTCAATCTTTGAAGTGATAGCTCTATGCGCTTTCGGAGGAGCAACACCCAGTTTGACTAACTGATTTCGAGTTGCCTCAACTATTCTATCGATTTCGAGCCTTGGCGGGCAGGTGGAGTAGCAGTGGCGACAGGTTGTGCAAGAATATATCTTCTCAACCAAACGCGTTGAAGGATCAAGCTCGTTTGACATTAGGCCGCGTATCAGAAGTATTCTACCTCTTGGGCTAAATGTCTCCTCCATATCTCGCTTTAGGAGAATTGGGCATGTGGAGCGGCAGAAACCGCAACGCATACAGGAATAAATTTTCTCTTCATATTGCTTCAGAGCCTGAAGCTTGAGGTTTCTCTTCATGCGCCTAACCCCATTTTTCCCGGATTCATGATGTTGTTTGGGTCGAGAACACGTTTGATGTCTCTCATGACCTTGACAGCTTCTCTTCCATATTCCTTTTCAAGGAGCGCTGCCTTCGCTATTCCAATACCATGCTCACCACTTATTGTCCCACCTAACTCAATTGCGCTTTCACAAATTTCTCGGAAACACTTCATCGCCCTACGCCACTCTTCGGGGTTGCTGTCGTCAGTGCAGATGTTTGGGTGCAAGTTGCCGTCGCCGACATGGCCGAGGGTCGCGATGAGCACTCCATACTTTCTCGAAAGCTCTTGAATTCGCTTAAGCATGCTCGAAAGTTCGCTTACAGGCACAGTGATGTCTTCAATCAATATTGTGGGCTTCAATTGACATAAAGCGGGGAAGGCTGCTTTCCGAGCGGAGTAGAGGTCTTCCATCTCTTTCGCTGTCGCTGCGCGTCGAACATTTTTCGCACCCATCTCCACCATGACTGCCTCGACTTTCTTGGCTAGTTTCTCACATTCCTCTTCAGTGCCGTCAATGTCCAGAATGATCAATGCGTTGGCTTCAGGCAGCTTGAGCTTCAGGAACTTATTCACGGCCTCAATAGTAGGCTTGTCAAGGATTTCCATTATTGTTGGAACAATTCCAGCCTCAAAGATTTTTCCAACAGTAGAGCCAGCTGACTCCAACTCGTCGTATGTTCCGGTTATTCTTATCAGTGATTCTGGCAGGGGACGAAGCTTGAGGACGGCTTTTACGATAATGCCGAGCATCCCTTCTGAACGAGTGAAAAGACGTGTTAAATCGAATCCTGAGGCGCACTTCAGCGTTTGCGACCCAGTTCTGATTAGTTTGCCATTAGGCAGAACGACTTCGAGCCCCAGTACCCAATCCCTCGCTGTACCATATTTGAGAGCCCTCATACCTCCACCGGACTCTGCGAGGACTCCGCCTATGGTGCAAGCGTCTGTGCTTGCTGGATCTGGTGGCCAAAAAAGCCTGTATTTCGCCAATTCTCTCTCTAGGTCAGCGTGAACTACACCAGGCTCAACTATGGTTCTCAAATTGGTCCGGTCTATCTCCAAAATCCTATTCATACCAGATAGGTCTACCACAATGCCGCCTCTCAGGGGAATTGCGGCACCAGTTAGATTAGTGCCCGCGCCCCTCGGCGTTATTGGAATGAGCGACCTATTTGCAAGCTTAACAATTCTTGCAACTTGTCTAACGTCACGAGGACGGACAACAATGTCAGGCATTGCCGAAAAAGGAGAAGAGTCACGAGAATAGCAGTAGAGTTCCTCTGCAGCTGTAAGAACGTTTTGCGGCCCAACTATTCTCCTGAGTTTCTGTATGACTGACTTGAACTTTCGTTTTCTTATCAAACCTATCGCGTCCAACTTGCTGAAATGTTAATGAACCCTGCAGATATGGGTTGCCACAATGCAATTAAACATCTAGCTCCAAACCTATCTGGGAGAGTTCTCGTGTTGCCAAGCTAGGTTGAGGAAAATTGAATCCCAGACTTGAGAGAATCATCAACAGGATAGAGGATAGATCTCTCCGCAAAAAAGTCATTGATCTTGTCACAAACCCAACTGTCGAAATAGATGGTCAAGTGTACGCCGGGCTTGGGCTGGATCGATCTCCAGCTGGCTTTTCACGTCACCACAGCTACCCTGGAGGTTTACTTGAACACATAGTGGCGACTGCCGAAATAGCTCTAACTCTATGCAATATCGTCAAGAAAGTTTATCGTGGGAAAGTGGACAAGGATCTGGTCTTATGCGGAGTAATTCTCCACGACATATTCAAACCCCTCACATATGTTGAGAAGGACGACGGTACGTATGGATCAACGCCCCTAGCTGAACGCCTAGACCACTTAACCTTAATCGCCTCTGAGCTGGTTCGGCGAGGATTCCCCCTAGGCCTAATTCACATAGTTTCAGCCCACCATGGCAGTCAAGTTGGACCCATAGGCCCACGTACCCTCGAAGCCTTAATATGCCATCTAGCTGACTCAGCTGACTCTCGGCTAAATGGAGAAGTATTGAGAGCCGCGAGATATTTGATAAAAGATGCTACTGGTGAAGAGCCGTCTCGAATTACCTCTCAAGAAGCTTTCGAAATAGTCTCCGCGAAAGCAATTAAGGGGTGGAAAGGCGTCCAAGAACTCGTTGAAAAGACGAAGCCCAAGAGCTGAAACGTCATAGGGACCACTTCAGCCAAAAATACGCAGATTGCCCAGATGGCGAGACCTTGGGAAGGAAAAGTGAACCCGCAATCCACTCCGGTTTAGGGGAAGCTGTTCAATACCACATCAGATGCAAGCGCGGCGATGTCGGACACTACGTGTTCTTGCCCGGAGACCCTGATAGGGTTCCGAAGTTTGCCAAGTACTGGAGTGCCGCCCGCGAGGTTTCATCTCATCGCGAATATAGAGTATGGACTGGGGAGTTGGGCAGCGTCAAGGTTTCAGCCTGCTCAACCGGCATAGGCGGCCCGTCTGCTGCGATCGCTGTAGAGGAACTGGCTAGAATAGGAGCTGAAACCCTCATTCGCACAGGCAGTTGCGGCGCAATCCAACCCAAAGTGAAATGCGGCGATCTAATCATTTGCACAGGAGCTGTGAGACTGGATGGAACGAGTAAACAATATGTTCGAGTTGAGTATCCGGCTGTTGCCAGCCATGATGCGGTTCAGGCGTTGGTTGAGGCTTGCGAGCAACTAGGAGTGCGATATCATGTAGGCGTCATGGCCACATCGGACAGTTTCTATGTTGGTCAAGCAAGGCCCGGCTTCCGAGACTACGAACCCTCTTGGTCGAAGGATCTCATTCCCGATTTGCAGAAGGTTGGGGTGCTTGCCTTCGAAATGGAAACAAGCGTTATCTATGTTTTAGCCAGCCTCTATAATCTTCGAGCTGCATCAATCTGCGCAGTATACGCAAACAGGTTGACAGGCGAGTTTGTGGAAGGAGCTGGGGAAGAGGAGTGCATCAAAGTAGCGAATGAAGCAATCACGCTCTTGAACAAATGGGATGAGGGTAGTAGAAGAAGAAAGAAATAGACCTAGCCCGGCTTCTTAGGTAGCAACCACGGTCCACCGTCTAACTCTCGTCAAAGCTCTTCGGTTTGTGGCTGTTCTTGTCGGCTGTTCGACATCCGTTTGTGCTCATATGTTATCGCAATCCTTCTTGTCTACTTGGAATTTCAGCATGTAGACCACGGCGTCGGTGATACTACCAAAACTTTGCATACAACTCTTCCCTTGCTTCGCGCTCAAAGAGCATTTCGACACGATCTACTTCTCTTGGAGCATTTGGATCAAGGCTTAACGTCTTCGTTATTGGCTTAACCAAATTCGGTTCCACTTCTTCCGTCAGAGCTGCCGCTAGTTGGTCTAACTGCTGGTCAGTCAATCCGGCATAGTTCTTCCAAGGCTGGTGTATCTGTATCCTTTTCGTCCCAATCAAAGGGGACATTGTATTGAGCTAAAGCCTTTATCTTTTTATCGAATTGATTTGTACGGATTTCCACGCCAAAACTTCTAGGTAGGGTTCCTGTCCCTCATCTTCAGTAGCGCGGGGAATCTTAGTCCGGTCTAACTTTTGTTGCTATTGATTCCAATCGCTTCATCGCAGGTTCATCTACGGCGGTTTTTGTTTGTATGTATTGTTTGACCTTTTCTTCACCAATTAGCTCTCGAACTTTATGTGCTTCTTTTAACTGTTCACTCTGGTTAAAATTGTCAAGCAAAATTTTGGTATAAGTGGGCGAAACTGTGATTTCATATGAATAATGTTCTCTCGAAAATATTTTCTTCCTTGGTCTCCCAAATTGAGGAAAAAGTCCTCTGATCTTAAAGGTTCCTCCGATAACATCAATGTAAGCGAATATACTTAGAAAGTCGTCCGCTCTGGTTACTAATCCTTCATATCGCGGATAACCAAGATTGCATGCATAAATGAAAGCCTTGGACAAGGGCACTCGATTATTAATTTCTGATAAGATAGACCTTAGATCTGTTTCATTTGAAAGAACGTCTTTAGTGTTGGCGTCAATGGCGAAGGATGTTATCCCATTTGAATGATAGAAATCGATTATTGGTCTAGAATATTTGATGGGGATCAGAGGAATAGTCCCTACAAATGGTTTTACATTGCCGACAACTTCTATTTCATTAACGATGTTCTTCACCATTTCCAAATATGCTTGAACCTTTTTTTCTGAGAACTTACCGTTCTCTTTCAACAGCGCAGTTCGAATCGTAGGTAGGAAAATAATAGCATGGCTTGAAGAATACAGTTGTTGAGCAAGGGTTCTAACCAAGTTTTGCTCCGGTATTTGATCAAATATTAAGTTAAATATTACAAGATTAAGCCTATTTTCCAAAAATCTCGATTTTATTTCTCGTGTAACTCTTGATGTGGCCCCTTCTTCTAGAGTCTTCAGAAAGTCGTCATCGACTTTTCTAGTTATTTCGTTTACTAGTAGATTTGAGTGCAGAAAGCGATCT
>CAZAQQ010000072.1:0-7662 GCA_964487485.1 uncultured Candidatus Bathyarchaeia archaeon
CAACTACTATTCTCTCCAGCATTCCACTTTCGTCGCAAAGATCTGAGTTGATGAGACATTCCTTGACTTCAGCCTTGCGTTGCGCCATACTGCTTGGCACGAGTCTAAGCGCTCCATCCTTTTCAGGATTACACATGAGCAAGTCTCCCTGCCTAAGACCAACTTCCTTCACCCATTCATGGGGTAAAGAAACAGCCAAAGTTGAATGGCCAACCCTCTGCACCTTTCGGCCTTCCACAGCAAGAACCTCTATTTATTATACATACAATCTTAACATTAGGCCAGCGACTATATAGACCATTCGGCCTAGATATTAACTAAATCTTCAAAGCTTTATGAACGCATATTCCCAATCGTTTGTTCGTGGTCGACAAAAATGAATTGGAGAGCTTTTGCTAGATTATGGATCTCTAACATAATGATGTTCTTAGGTATGGGATTCTCCGTCGGTTTCTTCATAGTATACGGCGCGACTTACAAAATGACTGAGCCTATCTTCCTATTTCTAGGCATGCTATGCGCCATAGTAGCGGCAACAGGTGAAGCGTTGGAAGCTTACTTTAGAGACGTTCAACGCTCAACTGAAAAGTAAAAGAGACAAGCCGAATGAGGCGTCCGTAGATTCGGCCTAGGATTCGTCAGAGAATTTTCTGACTGGAAACATCCAGCTTTCTTGAGCTCATTTCCCAGCCAATGAACGTGCTGAGTCAACAGCTTAAATGGGGGCATGGCTATAAGCTAGAGAGATTTCAGAGGTAGTGCGCTCTTTGATGGATAAGGCAATAATGAAGACAATAACGTGGCGCTTCACAGCGTTTTCTACAGGGGCCTTGATAATGTTTCTCGGTACGGGAACTTGGAACTACACGCCACTGGTATTTCTCGCAGACGTAACAAAGACTCTGCTCTACTACATTCACGAGAAAGGTTGGGATCACTACAAGTCTTTTCCCAGCAAAACAACTGCTACATGAAATAGACGATCCCACGGACGTGCCTTACAGGTCTTTCTCCAAAATTCCCGACAGCGTTTATGCGTTGACTAACTGTGTCCCATTAGGCACACTTGGAGTCGCTGTTATCTACCCTGCCTAAGTCTGGGCTTATCCTTGCTTCTGCTTTGAGTATTTCTCAACTTCTTTCTTAATCCAATCTGCTACGGCTTCAGATCCATGAATTAATTTTGCCAGATCATCCTGAAGGTTTGTTGGTTTTATTTTTGCAAACCATGCTTCTCCATAAGGATCGGTGTAAATCAGCTTCGGGTTTTGATAAATCTTTTGATTAGAGCTTATGCAGGTTCCGCTTACAGGCGATATAAGTTTGCCAATCCACTTTGCTGACTCCAGAGTGCCGAATCCCTTGAGTGATTCTACTTTATCGCCTTCTGAGACTACATCGATAAAAGTAACGTTTTTCGCGCCCTTTTGACCAAAATCGTCAAGTCCAACCGTGACTGTTCCGTCCTTCTCTACTCTTGCCCATGTGTGACCGGTTGTGTAGTAGAGTTCGTCTGGGAGATTGTATCCATCAACCTGCACCATAAATAAACACCTCTAGCTTTACCTTCACCATCAACTAGATGTTTGGAATAGTGTAGATGAAGCTCACTTCATTGCTTTAAAAAATATTCTATCCCGCTCTGCATAGTGCTCCGCGGCCCTATTATAGAGCTCCCATAGCTTTAGACATTGCTGGCAAGGTGGCGGGGTTCATCTATTAGCTACAGCGTGTAGCCTGAGCATCAACCTAAACATGCAGCACATCTAAAGCAAGGCCAGCCACATGTTGCTGGCATTAACATTTTATATACATATTTGCAGAAGTACATTCCGGGGATAAAAATGTCGCGTGCTAATTGGCTAACCTTAGGAGAAATGATAAAGATCCACACGAAAAACCAGCCGAACAAGCTAGCGGTTAGAGATTGGCGTGGAAAGCAAGACACGTACAAAGAGTTGCATTCGAGGACAAATAAGCTAGCAAACGCCCTACTTAAACTAGGGTTGCAAAAAGGCGACAGAATATCCATACTTTCCTACAACTGCATCGAATTTGTTGAAATTCTCACAGCTTGCTCGAAGATAGGTGTAGTCGTAGCACCCCCTAGCTGGCGCTTCGCAGCGCCTGAAGTACATTACGTAGTTGATAATGCCGATGCTAAGGTGGTATTTGTCCTAGACAACTTCGTTGATACCATAAACTCAATCCGCCCGAAACTGAACAAAGTCAAGGAGTACATATTGATAGGGGAGGGAGCTCCTGAAGGCTACGTTAAGTACGAGGATTTCGTTAAGGGAGCGCCGGATGTTTGGCCTGATGTGAAGGCTGATCCTACAGACTCCTGGCTCCAGCCTTACACGTCTGGAATCACTGGTGCACCTAAAGGCGTTGTAAGATCCAACCAGAGTTACGCTGCGTTTTACGTCTCCGTTTCGCAAATGCACAGCTGGAACAAAGACTGGCATGGAGCAATCATCATGCCGCTATTCCACGTAAACTCGCAATACTACGGGCCTCTATGGCTATACATAGGAGCCTCCCTGTACGTAGGTAGAGATTTCAAGTTTGACCCAGTGGAGTTCTTCGAACTTGTCAGTAAAGAAAGGTTCAACTTCACAACTCTGATACCGACGCACTACTATCTCATGGCCGGTGTTCCTGAAGATGTTAGGAAGAAATATGATCTAAGTCCTATAAAGCAGCTACTCGTATCTTCGGCTCCAGTTCTCGGAGATATAAAGCGGAAAATCATGGAAATCTTCCCCGGAGTTCAGCTGTTCGAAGCCTATGGAACAACCGAGGCAGGCATAACAACGCTACTTCTTCCTGAAGATCAGTTGAGAAAAGCTGGTTCTTGCGGACGTGAAGCTACCTCTGTGGAAGTGAGGCTTACAGACGAGCAGGGCAACGAGGTACCCGTTGGAGAGGTAGGGGAACTCGTTGCTAGGAGCTCAATGATGTTTGATCAATACTGGAAACTGGCCGAAAAAACTGACAAGGCCTTCAAGCTTGGTAGGAACTGGTTTGCTACTGGTGATTTGCTGAGGCGAGATGAGGAGGGCTACTATTACTTCGTCGACAGGAAGGATGACATGATCATGAGCGGTGGAGAACACGTATACCCAACAGAGATCGAAGACTGTGTAGCGAAGAATTCAAAGGTGGGTGTGGTCTCAGTAATCGGCCTCCCTGATCCAAAATGGGGTGAATCAGTAGTCGCCGTTGTGTCACCGAAGGCTGGACAAACGGTCACAGAGGAGGAGATCAAAGAGTGGTGCAAGGGCAAGATAGCCGGGTTCAAGATCCCGAAGAAGGTTATCTTCATCAAACCAGAGGAGTTCCCAAGAACCGCAGTGGGAAAAATCATACGCAGAAATCTGAGGGATAAAATCAAAAAAGAACTGGGGTTAGAGTTTAAATAAATCCCTATTTTTTATTTAGTCCGTGTAGGCTCTTGAATTGCCTATTCTACGATAGGTTGCAGAGTCGACGCGGGTTTAGCTCGCTTGCCGGCTCCCACACAAACCTAGGAGATTTCCTTTATCTTTCTTGCTATTTCGTCTCCAACCTCGTTTGTCTTTGATCTGCCGCCTAGGTCGTGGGTTAATACTTTTCCTTCAGCCAATACGGCTTCCACAGCCTTTTCAATTTTTTGCGAAGCTTTCAAAGCGGCGGCGTCGCTGTGTTTTTCTCCAAGCCATTGCATCATCATTTTTCCAGCTAAGATTGTCGCGATTGGGTTAGCAACCCTTTGGCCTTTATACTTAGGCGCTGATCCATGCACGGGCTCGAAAACGGCGTACCTATCTCCTATGTTTGCGCCAGGAGCCAAGCCTAAGCTTCCGACTGTTGCAGCAGCAAGGTCGGAAACAATGTCCCCGAACATGTTTTCAATCACAACTACATGGAAGTTCTCGGGGCGCAAGACCTGCCATTGCGTGAAAGCATCCACGTAGGCATAGTCCTTTTCCACATCCCCATAGTTCTTGGCCACATCGTTGTAGACATTTCTGAAAAACACATCGCTCACAAGCACGTTACTCTTATCGACGCAGGTTACCCTTTTCTTCCTATCTGAGGGTGCGCAACCAGTTTTTCTCGCGTAGTCAAAAGCATATCTAACGATTCTCTCACACCCCTTCCTAGTTATGACTCGAATGTTCGTCGCAACTTCGTCACGCATGATTCCGCCGTGCTGAGCGTACAAACCCTCAGTGTTCTCTCTCACGACAAAATAGTCGATGTCGCCAGTTTTCTTGCCAGCGAGAGGGCATCGAACGCCAAGGTAAAGTTTAGCAGGCCTTAGATTGACATACAAGTCAAGCTTGAATCTTAAGCCTAAAATAACATCCACGATGGCTTCAGTGCCATCGGGTTTTGTCACGCCTGGCAATCCTACAGGCGCCTTGTATATGCTATCAGATTCCTTACAGGTCAGCCATGCTTCCTCAGGCATAGAAGATCCTGTCTTCAGATAGGTTTCCGCTCCAGCGTCGCATTCCAAGAATTCTAGATTGATTCCCGGAGTAGTCTCTTGAGTAGTCTTGAGGATTTTCAGACCTTCATCCATCAGCTCTGGGCCTGTACCATCGCCTGGAATGTAAGCAATCTTGTATTTGCTCATTTCTTGTCAAACCTTATTTCGACTTCGCAAACATTTTGGCCAGCAGCGAGATGGCTCCACCAGCTTCGATAATTTCTAACATTTGTTTGGGAAGCTTCTTCGCCACTAGAGAAGTGCCCTTCGTCAAGTTCCTGATTTCAGCTATCCTCAAGTCAAGTTCCATTTCATCGCCTTCATCAAAGGCTTTACTTACCCCATCGCATGCCAAGACTGGCAAACCTATCGCAATAGCATTCCTAAAAAAGATCCTTGCGAAGGATTCAGCTGCGACTGCTCTTATCCCTATGCTTTTGAGAGCCTCAGCAGCTTGTTCCCGACTGGAGCCACATCCGAAGTTTCTACCAGCAACTATCACATCGCCCTCCTTCACTTCTCTCGAAAAATCTGGGTCTATTGGCTCCATAACATGCAACCGAAGTTCATCCATCGGCAGGGTCAAGTATTTTCCCGGAGTAATCACATCCGTGTCTATGCTATCTCCAAATTTCCAAACTTTGCCTTTAACAAGTAACTCGACCATAGCCTACTCCTCTAGAACATTCTGGGGTTCGCAATCTTACCTGCAACCGCAGACGCAGCAACCGTGGCAGGTGAAGCTAAATAGACTTCAGCCTTGTCGCTTCCCATTCTTCCCTTGAAGTTTCTGTTTGTGCTGGCGATGCATTTTTCTCCATCTGCGAGGACGCCGAGGTGGCCTCCTAAGCAAGGGCCGCATGTGGGATTGCAAACAACACCTCCTGCATCAATGAAGATATCGATTAGGCCTTTTCCTAGTGCTGCCTTGTAGACTTCTCTTGAAGCAGGAATGACTAGAAACCGTACGTCGGGATGAACTTTTTTTCCTCTAACTATTTGAGCGGCAACCTCCAAGTCCTCCAACCTCCCGTTGGTGCAAGATCCCAGCAGAGCCTGGTCTATTTTCACATTTTGAACCTCATTCACAGACTTGACGTTATCCACACTGTGTGGGCAAGCGACCTGCGGCTCCAAGTCGGAAACATCTACCTCATAGGTTTTCTCATATGCTGCGTCTGAATCGCTCTTAACCACCGTGAAAGGCTTACGCGTTCTAGTTTTCAGGAAGGCGATTGTCTTTTGATCTGGCGCTACAAGCCCGAATTTAGCTCCTATTTCCACGCTCATGTTACAAATTGTCATACGGCTTGAAACACTCATGTTTTGCACTGTCGAGCCTTCAAACTCAACCGACTTATATTGAGCTACTTCAACACCATATTTACCCGCGATGTGCAGTATCACGTCTTTCGACATGACCATTGGTTTCAGTTTACCATTGATAACAAACTTGATGGATTCTGGAACTCTGAACCACAGCTCGCCTGTTGCAAAAACCACCGCCATCTCTGTCACTCCAATGCCCGTCGCAGCCGCTCCGAAGGCACCATACGTTATTGTATGGGAGTCTGTGCCTACAATCAACTCTCCAGGTCTCACGTGTCCTTTTTCAGGCAAGATTTGGTGACATATACCTTCGCCTATTTCGTACCAGTTCCTTATGCCCTGTGTTTTGGCGAAGTTACGTATCCTTCTATGCATCTCAGCAACTTTTTCTGTCGGTGCCGGAACCCAGTGATCAAGAAGCATGACGACCCGGTCTATGTCCCAAATCTTCTTGACACCTGCCCTAGCGAGAGGTTCAATTAGGTAGGCTGCCAATTCATGGGCCATTGCAACATCAATCTTCGCCGTGACATAATCTCCCGGCGCAACCTCCTTAAGTTCAGAAGCTCTTGCCAACACTTTTTCTGCTATTGTAGCACCCAAATCTATCCCATACTTTTTTCAGCCGACAGTGAGGCGGCGAAGCTCAGTTTTTAGGTTTGGCACAAGGGGTCAGGCATAGGCCGAGTTAAATGAGATCAATACCCATCTTCGGTTGGAGCTCAAAGCAACCGCATGAAGCCCAATTGATTCTTGGTTCGGAAGCGATAATTGTTAGATGAAGGTTATTTTCCTTTGAATTGGGGCTTTCTCTTTTCTATGAATGCGTTTATTCCTTCTTTAGAGTCTTCTGAGGTTCCGCATACAGCTGAGGCTTCGCGCTCAAGGATGAGGCCAGTAGGCAAGTCTACCTCAATTCCCCGGTTTATAGCCTCCTTAGCCATTTTCAAGGCTATAGGACTCTTACTCATCAATGTCTCGCAATATTTCTTGACAGTGGCTTCCAACTCACTGGCTGGAACAGCCTTGTTCACGAGGCCTAGCCGCTCCGCTTCCTTAGCCGTAATAGTCTCGCCCGTGAAAACCATTTCCCTTGCTTTCTTTCTTCCAACCAATCTTGTGAGCCTTTGAGTTCCTCCCCACCCAGGCAATATGCCTAGGTTTATCTCAGGCTGACCGAGCATCGCGCTTTCAGCCGCTATCGTTAGGTCACATGCCATAGCCAATTCGCAGCCGCCACCAAAGGCGAAGCCGTTCACAGCAGCTATCACGGGCTTACCTAAGTTCTCTATCATCATTGTAACTTCTTGGCCGAGACCAGTATAATCCCTAACTTCGAAAATGCTAGTCGCCTTCTTGAAGGTAGATATGTCCGCACCCGCACAAAATGCTCGGTCGCCAGCTCCAGTTATGACAACTACTCTAACGCTCTCATCCTTGTCCACATCTCTAAGCGCCGACGCCAGCTCCAATAGCAAATCATAGCTCATAGCGTTCAGTTTGTCCGGTCGGTTCAGGGTTATTTTGGCTACGCCATCTTTTTTTTCGACCATAATATTTCTAAAACTCAAGGGGTATATCACTTCGAGCTCCATTTGGACAACTAGCACTTCAATTTGCAAAGAATTTAAAACTTTACATTGCGCTAGCCTTCTCCAAGCAGAACACAGCCCGATAGCGACCCATTAGGCATGGGAAGAGATGAATTGAATTTCGGTATGGTTCCGTGGGTTGTTAAAGGGTAGGGCCTCAGAATATGGCGGTGGTAACGGTTCCAGACAGATTTGGAGATTACGGTGGGGATAGTGACGAATTGGCTAAGGTAGCTATTGTTAAAGGCGAAAGATCTTGCC
>CAZAQQ010000073.1:0-5066 GCA_964487485.1 uncultured Candidatus Bathyarchaeia archaeon
AGACTTGAGATAGCACGTTATGAGGCAGCAAACGGTAACAAGACTTGGAAACAATGTTCTGGCTGGACGCTTCAACGAACATCCACACTTGTTAGGGCACGATTCCACGGCGTCCATTTACTCAGTTGACGCACAAGGGCTTACCGTCAAACTTGCATTATTCTACGCGCCTTTAACCTGCTCACAGCCTCCCTCAAGAACACAAACCTCCCAAAAAGACGCACAGGAGATCCCTAAGTCCCCTTCCTTCCGAGGTGAGTTTTTATGCCATTAACCACAAACTTGGCGTCATCAATTATGCTTCTAGCTTTCTCCTCCGTGTAATACTCCATAGGAGTCACCCATCTTCCAGCAACTTCAAGAGGGTAACGTGCGTACACGACTTCTCTCTGTACCTCTCTTCCCCTTTCAATCAATTGGACATACTCATCTTCCATCAACAACTCCGGCTTCACTCTTCTGAGATCCACAGCCAGACCAGCGATTGCCCTGTGGTTCTTTGCTTCAACGCCCCCGAGCTCAAGAATGAGAGCGTTCGCAGCACTCTCAACAGCCATCGAAGCGTGAAAAACAGCGGAATCGAACTCTCCGATCTCAAAACGTTTTTCCGCTCTAGCAAGGTTCACTTCAGAAACCTTCAGCAACACTTCTATCTTACTTTCAACCATATCCTCACTTCCTTCAAGTAATCATGGCTACGCTTGATCTCCTCAACCCTATTATGCAAGATCTTGGCGAATTCACCTGTTTTATCAGCCAAAACCTCATAACCCTCAGCGATCCCATAAATGATACCGCCTTCACGCGAGTAAACATTGTCCAGGAAATCCTCTTCAGCCAAAATCAACGGCTCAACCATCATATGATACTTCGATTCTAACCTTGATACTTCTGAAACCACCTCATTTTTCACATTGTCCAACGACCCGCTTACAACAATTACTACATCTAAATCACTATATTCTTGAGCATTTTTCTGGGCTACACCGCCGAAAAGGATGATAGCCCTAACAGAACTCAGCCCTGCAAGCTCATCCGCCATCCGCTTAGCTTGGAAACGCATATACATACTCAATTCATAAGCAGAAACCTCCAACTTCCCACTTATGCCATACCACTTACCCCCCTTTTCAATGACCCCTGCACGTTCCAACCCGCCAAGCTTGATGGTCAACCACCTATCGCTCAACACGGTTTCAAACCTCAACTCGCTATAGGTATGCTTCCCATGCTTCAAAGTCAACAGAATTCTTCCTTCAGGGCTTAGAGAAACCAACTCCACCTTTAACCCTCATGTGAACAGCAAGTGAATGCGCCGATAAAAACTTTACTAAGTAAAGCCAACTCTCCCTATACCACAGAGAGAGTAAGCAACAACCTTGCAGGATAAGACTTGACCTTAAGCGCTCAGTCCTCTCACATGTTGCGAGCAGTAAGGTTTATTATACTCAGTAAAGTAAACTTTACTAAGTGAAAAGAGATGAGGCGCCTGCCTAAACTAGTCGAAATTACCCCTGAAGGCAAAATTGTTGCGGCTTTGATCAAAGGTCCCCAAAGTTACGGCAAGCTAAAATCCATGACAGGGCTAAGCGACCGCTGGCTCTCCAAAAAGCTGAAGGAGCTTTCCTCACTTAGACTGATTGAGCACCATGGAAGCAATTATCGACTTCAGAGTCCTACAGAAATAGTTGATGCTGACCCTGTTTTTGCACAATACATTCAAAGAGAGGTTCCGCTCAAAGTGAAGGCAGGATTGATCGCGGAGGAAATAAGCCAAAATGCTCAGGTTGTCGCAGTAATTCTATACGGAAGCTTAGCCAAAGAGCAGGCCACAGAGGAAAGCGACATCGATCTACTGGTGATAACAGAGAAGGATATAGAGGACCAGCTGAATGTTATGGTCTACAACCTCATGTTCAAACATGATGCCCCTGTGGAAGCGGTTTTCTTGACGTACGATGATCTTGTCATAAATCTCCAAGCCAAGACTGCGTTCTCCTTTGGGCTGTTGGAAGGCTACCAAATACTATATGACCGTGGCGGATTGGAAAGCATGCTCTCCATAAGGAAGAAAGAGATTCAGGAAGACTGGTTTTATGATGAGGAGGCACAAGCGTGGATTCAGAAGAAGCTAATTCCTACCTTGAAACTGCAGAAGACCAGCTGAAAGATGCGGAACTAGCCTTCAGAGAGGCAAGGTACGCCCTATGCGCTTTCCTCAGCGCCTCATGCGCCGAGAACGCCAGCTCAGCTTTGCTCATAACGCTTGGCGCCAAACCTAGCAAGAAACGTAGGAATTCAATGGTCCTGAACAGACTGGCCTCAAGCTCCACCCAAGAGCTGCGACCAGCCTTGAAGGAAATAATTGAGTCCATGATAGTTCTCGAACCGCACATTACAAAGGCCAGATACCCCATTCGCAGAGGTCTGAAACTTCTCGCACCAGGCAAATTCTACACGAGAGAAGCAGCTGAGAAAGCCTTAACCCATGCGAAGAAAGTGACAATGCACGTCAAACTACGCGTTATCTAGGGAAGCCCGCCCAAGTCTTGGAGATAGAATACAGCAAGATTGAATCTTCGCCTACGGTGTTCGGTTTAGCCGAGACAAAAGTAAGACTAGCAATGATTCTGGAGACGGCTAAGGGATTTTCATGTCATGGACAGCTAATTCCATGTGTCAAAAAGCAATAAATACCCTTGCGTCAAGAAACAGAATTGAAAGGCGAAATTAGAATGGGACGCTTCGCAATCAACCTTGCAGATATCGAGGGAGAAGGCGAATTCTCTTGTCCTCAATGCGGAGAAACCATTTCTCCCGACGACGATTCAGGTAAAGCATACGACGTCCTCGAAGCCGAAGAAGCAGATGGCTTACTCCAAAAAGTTACCATCAAATGCAAGATATGCGGAAGCGTCATCAACCTTGAAGGATTCGAAGCTTTAAAGGAAGTAGGCTATTCAGAAAGCTCGTTTGACACGGATGACTATCTAGAACTAATGTAAACAAATTTTAGATAAAGAACTGAAAAAATAAGGGGGGGTATAGCTCTATTGGTGAAATTTTCAGTCAATAGAGCAAACTCGTCTTCTTCTTGCATTTTGATATCTTAAGGGATAGCAGCTAAGGCTGCGAGTTGGGCTTTTATATATCCAATTGAGTAAGCTAGTCCTTGATGGATGCTCGGTCCATCTCCTTCAACAAATGGTATATGATCAGGATTCAAGCACCCATCAAACCCGACTCTTTTCAACTCCAGAAGAATCTTGAACATGTTCATATCACCATCATCAAGAAGAACCTCCTCAAAGCCGCCGGATGTGGCTAGACTCCCCCTCACATTTCGAAAGTGCACCTGGAAGATACGGCCTTTACGACCATAATTGTTGATCTCGTCAAGCACTAGTGCCAATCCTCCAGCCTCAGCCCTCGTGCCACAACAGTAGATGAAGCCAACGTTTCGGCTTGGAAACATATCAATTACACGGTGAAAGCCGACACCTCCCAACGGTGTTCCTGGCAAGGGAGTGTCAGAAGGATGAATAGCCAATTTCACATTATAGTCCTCAGCGATGGGTACAAGATTCTCATAGACCTTGCGGAAGTGAAGCCACCAATCCTCAATTTCCTCTAAACTGAAAGGAATAGATCTGTCCACTGGCCTCAGAATCTCACCTCTCGATCGGTAGCCACCCCTATGCTCTGAACTATAACGGGTCACAAGATAATCAAAGACGTCACCAACGAAACGTTGACGGGCAAGTGGTACCTCAGCCTCACCGAACACTCGCAAAGCCTTACACGTGTTCTCCAATTCAACTTCACCTTCCAGCTGGTTCTTCATGAACTTCTCAGTTATGTCGGGCAAGGTTACACGGTTGATCTCCAAACCCAATGAACGTAGCTTCTTCTTTATTCTCAGCACTTCTTCCAAGTCGGGATATCCTTGTTCTTTGGCTGTGGGGAAGTCCGTACTTCGGTTGAAATCGATGCAGTCGGTTCCCAGCTGGGCTATGAGTCTGAGATAAGAATCGGAAAGATCGCCACTCCAAACAGAAATCCTCATCATAGCAATCCCTTCACCTAGGCATAATGCATAATGGTCCAGGCTTAATTAATTGATGCATAACGAGACATAGATGTGGGAATATGTAAGACCGATTCGGTAGAATGCTTTGTTACGTTAGCGGAAGAGGCATAGCTGAGGCTCTCAAAGACCTGAAAACTTCCTTCTTCTTCACGCTGTAGCTCCCGCAAACAGACTCCTGAACATAGTCCTCGTCGAAGGCCGAGAACCCTACATAATCCCTTCTTACGCTCATCTTCGCTCGCTAATCTTCACAGCAAGCTCTTCCTGAAACTAGGAAGTTCTTTCCTAACAGGGCTTGTGGCGAACCCGCTGGAACCCGAATAAAGGATTATCCGAGTCGCTTTTTTCTTTAGATTCTCAAGTATCTAACCTAGAAAAACATCGCTGAAACCCTTGGGGAAAATATGCGCAAGTTCGCCAGACAGTCAAGAAAAACCGGTTGTTTCACGCGTGAAATGGGTGGAAGTTGAGCTTCAGTCTAGGAAACTGAGAGCATCATAGTGAAAGCCCTCGTACTTTTCACTTCACCAGCTGAGGTGTCAACTGCCAACCCCAGAACCTCCAGTGTGAATGCTCCTAGAAGGGGTTCGGGAGATTCTATTATAGCTGCCAGTACTATAGCTTCCCTGTCAAGAACCTTCACGTATACTGGTGTCACATCAACCTCTATAACGCGATTATCCGCCACGACGACCTTGGTCTTACCTACCGATGTGAGCCCAAGCTCCTCCGCTAGTTTAGGATGCAAACCTACATATCCAGCGCCAGTGTCGGCTAGAAACTTAACCTCTCGGATCCTTCTTCTTGTTGGATCTCCTAGGAGGCCTCTAACGTAGACATAGCCCATACTGATCGGTCACACACCACTTATTCTGCGTAGGTAATTAAGGTTTCCATAGAAGCACCCACGTACTGATCCAACAACTTAGAAAGGGGAGGAGGTATGCCGTATTGGTGAAGATTTCCTGCAATAGCA
>CAZAQQ010000073.1:5166-7644 GCA_964487485.1 uncultured Candidatus Bathyarchaeia archaeon
TTTTCCTGACCATCCTAGGAGCATTTGAGAAACAAGGGCTACCATCAGCTAGGTATGAAAGACTTGAAAGATCGGTACCACAAGAAAGCCCGGGCCGTCGCTGAGGCTGAAATCTCCCTTCATCCAAATTTTGAATGGCGATAGTCATTATCGACGAAAGAAGAAGAATCACGATTTCAAAAGAAATGGGCGTCAGGACATAAGCAGTATTTAAGGTTTGCTGTATGGAAGGGAACCCTTAAATAAGCGTCAGACACATTCTGTTTGAGGTGAAAGAATTGGGGAAGGTAAAAACGACCATAAATGTGGACGAAGAACTGTGGAAGAAGTTTAGTATAAAAGTAATCGAGGAAAAAGGGCTACGGAAAAAGAATGAAGTCATAGAAGACTTGATTAGGCAATTCATCAGTACCTAGAAAGTCATGGTGTCTCCAAAAATTCATAAGCGTTAAGTAGGCATAATTATATAGGACAAATTCCCGCATGTAAAGTGATCAATATGGCTTCCCTTTCTATGATAATGAAAGAAAAAGGAATAACAAGCGATGACTTGGCTACTTTGGCACAAGATACTGTGTGGCTGGTTAATAAGTACGACGAGCTACGAGAACAATATCCCAATGAATATGTGGCGGCTTACAAGAAACGTGTAATAGACCACGATAGAGACATGCTTGCGTTACTGGAGAGGTTGAAATCTAAGTATAATGATAATATAAGCCGATTCGCAATAGAATTTGTGAGTGCAGAAGATTTCGAGTTGATACTACCAACTAGATGATTTGGATTCTTCCCAAATCCTTCCACACTTTTTGGCGGTTACACTGATAATTCGAGGTTATTTTGGTGAGAAATATACGGAAGCGTATATCCCCGCTATTGTTGCCTGCGATAATTTGGACTTCATAGAAATAATACGTTTCTTGGTCGATACTGGTGCTTCAAGGACTTCCATTAGCGAAAGAGATGCAATTCGTTTTGGCATTGATTATTCCAAGCTAAAAAAAGGTGGTTCAGCCTTGGGGATAGGCGGAACAGCAGACACCTACAATATGGAAAATGTAATGCTCGCTTTCAAAAAAGACGGAGAAGAAGGTTTCCTCAGAGTGAGATTGGAGAAGCTCGCAGTTATAAAGCACACAACCAAAAATGCTGATTTAAGGAGAAAATTAATGGTTTTGCCCAGTCTTCTCGGAAGAGATGTTCTAGATCAGTTTGAGTTGATTCGCCGAAAGGACACTCTAATTTTGCTTAAATAGTTGTTGCTGAAGTTCTTTCCTATCCCTTCATGAACCTGACCCGAACGGCAAACTATCTTTGACCCATATCCTGTAGTATTAGAGAACTTAAAGAACCGTTGTGAATGATTTCTCATCATGAACAAGTATACAGTATCCTTTTCGCTATTGATTGAGCCTCCTCCAACGCCTTATTATACGCATCAACAGACAACCAGAAACCAGAAGCAATCAAAGTATCTAAGCATTCCCTAAACTCGCGTAGGGTCATTTGATCTCTTGCCAGAGCAAGCAGCAACACCGCTATAGTGCCAATAGGCTTAACTCCAAACATTTGAGCTGTAACGGATGCCTCCCGCTCGTCAATGATCAACTCTGTTCGTAGTTTCTGGGCTAGAAGAATAGCATCAGCCTCGCCAAATGCACGCCCGACACTCTTGCTAGAACGACCGCATCCTCCGTTCTCTCCTCTGAAACTTCTATCCACCAGTCCTCAACAGCCCTGTAAATCAGAATCGAATCGACAACCTTCCTCTCCGACACCACTTCCTCATATACCCGTTTCGGAACAACGATCTTTCCAAAAAGGGTTTGGAGAAGCACAAGCCTGCCAATCTTAGCCAGCCAGATCAATGGGCCAGCATTACTTGCCACCGGTTTTCTCTCTGACATACTCTATGTCACGCCTAAGATCCTCCAACATGTATGGTACCGGTATCCTTCTCGCCCCCGCAATCTCCAGCATCTCCCGAAGCGAAATACCGGCAATCTCAGCAGCCTTCCAAAGAGTCACCTTGCCCTCGCGATATGCCGCCACAGCTGCCTCAGTCTTTCTCTGTCGTAGCGCATGAGCCGGCAAACGCCTAATCAACTCAGAACGATCAACCTTCTCCTCCTGCGCCAACCTTTCAACCTCTGCAAGCATGTCGCGGGGAAGCCTTGCTGTAACAGACTCAAGAGACATCCAGTTCACTGTATGCAATAGAATCCATCGCACACACATAGATCTTGTTACGATCTTTCGAAGCAAATGGCTCCCCAACAATCAAGGATGAACAGGCACATCCACTCGAACTGTGCAAAGGTTTCGCAGCAAGCTTGTTAAAGAATCTTCAACGAAGTCCTTGGCAGACCAAGGGTTCTTCAATATTTCAGAGCTTCGGTTGTTGACTTCAAAGTTATCAAGCTTTCCCGTTGAAGTTTCATAAGTATTTAAGGAAAATTTTTTTTTCTGCGCACA
>CAZAQQ010000074.1:0-7616 GCA_964487485.1 uncultured Candidatus Bathyarchaeia archaeon
GGAATCTAAAGAAGAAACCGCCCGGGTGACAAGCGTCTCGGAAAGGTCGTGTTTGTAAGGTTAAGAAAACTCAGGAGGAAAGACGCAGTGAGCCATAGGAGACTATTTGCATCAGATTCTGTGAGATTCTCGAACAATTTTCTTTTCAAAGATGACTGGTGATAACTTGGGCTATTGGATTGAGGTGACCACTGGGTTCAGATGGCAGAGGATGCTCAACGAAGGGGAAATCAAGTTAGAAGCCCCAAACAAAACTCGCTATCAGACGTTCTTCAAGAAAATGAAGCCTGGCGATATAGTCCTCCACTACGTGACTGGGCTTGTTCCTTTTAGTTGGGAAGGAAAAAAGAGCTGCATTGTCGCCGTTTCAAAAGTTCCTTTAGGTCCGCAGCTAACGTTCGGGAGTATTGTCGCTAAATGTTCTGGCACGTTGCATCTCCCTAGACCGATCCTATACAAGGATATAGAAAATATCGAAAATAAATCTGAAGGACTGGAGAAACTACTGCGCATCAGCATGAGAGGCTATCTCACCAACATAACCGAATCCGACTTCAAATCACTCATTGAAATCTATCCGCAAAATAGGAAGGTCGTGGAAAAATTCATGAAATCCAAAGCGTAGGAGAGTACTTGGGGCTGCAAGGATGGCGATCTTAATAAAGAGTTTCTGTCTCGGCAAAGAATTTATTAGTTACTCTATGAAGTTTTGGACACGCCGTGGGTCAGTTAGCTCCCCGAGCCTGCTGGATAGAATTAATAGATTCCTTGTGCCGAAAAAATGAGCATGGAGAAAATCTTATTGAACGCGTTAGGGGGCACCCGAGTATCCAACCATGCCCCCTCTTCCTATAGCCCAAGAGGAACCCCCCAAGGCAGCAATGCAAAAGTCTACATGGAAGTAGTGAATGAGCTCAAAACAAGGAAAGAAGATGTCAATGAGGTTCATCTGGCATTATATTTGTTTAACAACATGGACCTGTGCCGAACTCTTTGTGAAGTCGCAAAGTCTGGCGCAGATGTCACTGTAACCTCTATTCCTTTGACAGGCTACGATCATAGGAAAATAAAATTCGCAACTGAAGTCTATAAAAGGGTCCTAACCGACGGCAAAGTAAAGTTGCTGGTTTATCCTCATATGTACGTATGGTTTGGCGCGGAATATGCAGGCGGAGGCGCCTCGTACAGCTTCCATGCCAAGGCTGGTCTAGTGAAATACAAAGACGAGACATGCAAGTTGCTTCTAACCTCGGGCAACCTTGCCCCAGGCGATCCTACTCATAGCGAAACAGCTGCCTTCATGGACGCGACCAACTCCTCGCCGTATGCTCAGGTATTCGATTCATTCTTCAGCGAGACGGAGGGAAGGGCTAAACCTTTTCATGAGCACAACCAACTCGTAAAGAACCTGCCCCCAAACTTGGCGCAGGTCTTCGACTTCTCCTTCGTTGGAAGCCTAAACCCAGTTGACTACGCCGCCAGCCATATGTCCCTTGCTTTCTTTACGGCGCCTTTCATAACTGTAGGCGGAAAGGGCTCGAATCACTATGCGCGAGAGAGGCTTATTGACTTGATCAGTTCGGCGAATAACCGAACGCTAGTGTGCGCTCAGCATATCCATGACATAGCCCCGTTTAACAACTATGAAGGGCAAACGATTATACGCGCAATTATTGAAGGCAAAGCAAGCAACCCCAAATTGGATGCCAGAGTTCTCAAACAGGTTTCTTCCAAAGGATTAGCTGACAAAAGGAGGGCGGCATTCGTCGAGTCGCACCTAAGCAACGCCGGCATAAACCAAAGGGTCAATAGACTTGTCCACGACAAGTTCATAATTGCGGACGATGTGATTGCCATTACCACTGGCAACTTCACGGCGACCCAGTTCGGGTGGGGCAGGAAGTGGATGGAATATAAAACCGATGTGAACGACTTGGAGATGGTTCAGGAGGCAGTATCCGCCGCGGGCAGTTTCTTTGGAACTCCTGAGGAAAGGGTGAAGGCTGTAAGGACAAAGCCAGCCAAAAAAGCTCCTAAAGTGAAAGTCATGAAAGACGACGTATTTTCCGAGGTTAATGCTTTCATAATAGTGAAGGATGAAGTTGCAGCAAATCAGCTGGCGAGCTACTTTGACTCGTTATGGCGCCATAGCTTGTCGGAAGACGTGCCTATACCTCTATAAACGGGTTGAATGAGACGACCTATGTCTGAAATGCCGATCGAAGAGAAGCAAGGCTTATTCAGAAGAGTTATCCTAGAATGGACCCGGGAAAATTTTAGGAGCTTTCCTTGGCGCGCGAAAACTGACCCTTACAGGACGGTAATTACTGAAAAGTTGCTTCAACAGACGGACTACGGTCATGTGAGAAAGACGTACGACTATTTTTTCCGCGAGTTCCCAACCATACAAGACCTAGCTGGCGCCCCTGAAGAGGGCATAGCCAAAGTTTTAAGACCTCTAGGCTTGTGGAGGCAGAGGACCAAGCAGCTGAAGAAAATGGCTGAAGCCGTGATAATAAAACATAAGGGAAAACTGCCCAGCTCGTATGAGGAACTTCGCCAACTTCCAGGGATTGGAGACTACTCAGCGAGGGCAACTCTCTGCTTCGCATTTGGAAAGCCGACCTACCTGTTAGACGTCAACACAAGAAAACTGGTGACTCGTTTCTTTTTTCATCCTCAAAAAGCGCAGGATAAGGAGATAGTCAGGGTCTTAGAGCAGGTGACGCCTAGAACCTCAGAGGATTGCAGGGTTTTCAATTGGGGATTAATAGACTTCTCCAATCTAGTTTGCTCGAGGAAACCGAAGTGCAAGAAATGCCCGCTATCATTGAACTGCTCCTACTATTCATACTTGACCTATGCTGACCAGAAAGCCAATGCTATCAAAGACTGAAGCACATGATGACAGAGCCAGATGGGTAAGACCTGTTCTTTTTTCTTTTCAATGTCTTCATTTTCGGAAAAGGTTTACTTGTGACTGAAGCGTAGACATATTACGGAGTGAGGTCCCAAAATTGTCTGCTGAAGACTTAGGAACCTTTTTCCAAGATCAGATCAGACAGTTTTTAATTGATGTAGGATTCGAAGACGTACCCCCTCCTGGAGACAGATTCTTACTAGGAGGGCAGGAGATAGATGCGTTTGGGAGAGATCACGATTTTTACGTAGTTATTGATGCCAAAACAAGGACTACATTGACCAGAAGAGGTCGAAATGCGAGACAGCATTTGTCAGTAATAAACGGCTACAAAGGCGAGGTACTCGAAGAGATAAAGCGCCTATACGGAGCTGTACACGGATACCGAGACGCCGTTTTCATTTTTTGGACAATGGGCGTAAGGATAGATAAAGAGAATCAAGAGCGCGCTAGAGAACTTGGGATTGCCTTACGGGACAGCTTTGACCTTGAATATTATGGGCAGGCTTTCGGAATTTTGAAAAACAAGGAGGTCCTACGAAATAGTTTTCTCAAAGACATTAAGCTTCAGCTGCCGGAGTTGAGTGCTTTCTCAGAAGGGCACAGTATAAACGCTAAAGCGGTAAGAATAAGAGTTGGAGCCAAAACGCTGTACACATTTCCAGTTCAGGTTGGACATCTCCTTAAATTTGCGTACGTTTTTAGAGTTGAGATGAATAGTATCTTGGGCGAGTCTTATCAAAGACTATTGAAAGAGAAGAAAGTCAATAAGATTAGAGATTACCTTGGAATGGGCGGGTACTTCCCAAACAACCTCATAGCTGTGAGTGAAGAAGCCTTGGAATTCACTCCAGAGGAAGCAGAGGCAGATGAACATGCCCCATTTACACTTGGAGAGCTCTGTCTACCGAATAAGCCATGTTATCTTGAAATTATAGATGGTCAGCATAGGCTCTACGGCTATTCAAACCAACTGGACAAGCAGGACCACTGTCTTTGGGTGACTATTGTTGAAGGACTAACGCCAGTGGACAGGGCTAAGCTTTTCGTGACAATTAACAAGACGCAGACTCCCGTTCCCGCCGATATTCTTTGGGACCTATTCGAGATTTCAGAGCCAGACAGTATTCGAGGAAGAATCTCAAAATTTGTTTATGAACTAAACGAACTAGATCCTCTAAGAGACCTGATTTCTCTGCCAAGAGTCCGATCTTCAACAGCTTATCTGTCATTTTCGAACTTTTGCTCAACCTTACACACTAGGTCGAATCTCTTTTCGCAATATGGATCAGAAGATGGATTCAAGAATGTCGTAAGGGCGTACTTTGAAGCGATCTCGAGTGACACTGAGTTAAAGCAGGACTGGGACAGAAGCATTTTAGAGAAAGGAAAGAAGGGTTTCGTGTGCACTAATAACAGTATCTCGGTGTTGTTGAGGTTGCTTGCAAAGGTTCTTAGAAAGACAGAACTTCCTACAAGCGACAAAATACAATCCTGGAAGGTTCACTTAGTTCAATGGGTGATCATTCCGCTAAAACATTACTTGTACGAAAACGCCGTCGAGGACGCCACCGATCCTTATCAGGAACTTCGTAAGCTCACTTCGGAGGGGGCGAGAAAGGATGCCGCGAACGCTGTCTGGGAGGAAAGTCCGCTGTCAAATCCGGAGGTAATAGCCGAATATTGAGGTTACCGTAGTGCCGCTTTCTGCTAGATATGGAAGGGCATTTGAATTCTGCGTAACAAAGTCTATTCTTTCGCAGTTAGAAGAGCTTTACCCTGGAAAAGTCAAGACGACTGAAAGAGCAAAAGGTATGCAGCGGCAAGGGCGGGAACAGTTTGAGAACCTGAATGTTGAGCTGAGAGAGCAGTTTACAGGATCTGGAAGAAAAATAGCAGGATGGCTTTCAGAGAACAAACTGAAAGAGATTGGGGAAACGAGTAGGGTCGAGCTTGACCGAATTCCGGACATAGCAGGGACCATGGGCGATGTCACTGATATTAGGGCGCAATTCTTCACAAAAGATGGTGTAAGGTATGTTAATGTTTCGCTGAAGCATCGCCACGAAGCTCTGAAACACCCTCGGCTCACAAGAGTTCCAGAGTGGATAGGCTTGGCTGAAAGTGGACAAGGAAGAAAATATATCGACGCATACGAGAGAATCTGGTCAACTTTCTTTCAGAGGGGCAAGAAGCTTTCACCCAATGCCAAACGATTTCGAGAGCTGAGAGCTATAGATCATACTTTCGTGGAAAGAAATCTGTATGTGCCTCTCTACACTTTGGTAAGAAACTTCCTTCAGGAAAATGTCAAAACCTCTTCTGAGGTGCGACAGATGTTTGACTTCTTGGTAGGGAAATTTGACTTCGTCAAATTCGTCGATCATGACGGCGGGATTGAAATAAGAGATTTTTCAAATATTCTGAGACCCAGTCGCGTAGAAATTGAATACGAGGGAACTGGGTACCTACATGTCAACTTTGACAACGGGTGGAGACTTTCTGCAAGGCTGCATACGGCCACCGAATGGCTGAAGAAGAGCATCAAGTTCGATGTGCAACCAATGGATCTAGATTCGGTAGTCCCTGCAATCTACATATAGGCTCATTTGATCGGTGCGTACTGGTCAGTCACAATTCTAGGGTTTCCGATGTCAAGGGCTTTGACTGTGAGGTTAAGATTTTCCATTCCAGGCTTAACGTCCTTCAACTTTGCATGATACAATGGATTCCCAACCTGGCAGACACGTAAAACTACATGCTTGGGTTGATGCCTGCGCCAACGAGGGACTCAAGCACCGATTCCGCAGTTCTTGTTGCAAGCAGTGGTGGCACGGCGTCTCCAATCAAAGCATATTTGTCAACCACGTTGTTGCCAGCGAATCTATACCAGTCTGGAAAAGTCTGGATTCGGGCGCATTCTCTAACTGAAAGCCTTCTCGGCTTGCCCTCCCCAACAAAAGCCCACTTGTCCTTGCCTTTCTTGACCATCCTGGGGGACGACGGGTGGAGAAGGATATGCCTTGCGCTTGCTAGTATCGTGTAGCTTGGCTTTCCCCAGTCCATCCACCTGTTCCTTGACATAAATATCGGCGAGAAGCCGCCCTCAAAGACCTCATCATTCTTCCTCTCTTCGAAGGGCGGTAGGTCGCCTATAGCATCCTTAAGAGTAATCCAAGGCTTCATGACTTTCCCGTCGACTGTATGGCTTGGAGTTTTGGAGTGTGTAGGCTCATGAAACCTTATCGGTATTCTTAGAGACCGCTTAGCCCCTATGAAGAACGCGCGCTCCCTCTCCTGCGGCACGCCGTAGTCTGCGGCATTGAGAAGGTTCGGCTTGACGTCGTACCCTATCCTATCGAAAGCCTGCCTTATCGCTTCTGGGGCGGTTACGAGGTTACTCTTGACTAACTCCATCAGCTGTTTTTCTTCAGGCGACTTGAACATATTGTTTCTCACAATATATTGAGGGGCTGCTCTTCTCTTCCTTCCCACGTTCTTAAGGTCGAGCAGCTTGTTAAGGGCATCTATAACATTGCCCCTTACTTCCTCACTCATATCTTCTCTGAAGGTAAGCATTGTAAATATGCCCTTAACATTCTCCATAACGAACATGTAGGGCTGAAGCCTGTTTACTATGTCAATGTAGTCATAGAATAGCTTCGCTCTTGGATCATTTGGGTCTCTTTTGCCCGCCAGCGAAAACGCCTCGCAGGGCGGACCGCCTACAACAACATCAATGTGCCCTCCGGCTATCCTCACTAACCTGTCTTTTACTTGCCTGTCCCTGATGTCCCCATGTATGACCTCGACCTCTGGGTGGTTGGCTTTGTATGTTTCCGCCGCCCGCTTCCAGGAATCCACTGCAGCTATTACCTTAAAAGAGAACCCATCATATTTTGCGGACTTGAAACCTAGCGTCAGCCCCCCGACTCCGCAGAACAGGTCTATCATTGAAAAATTGCCGGTTTTTGGCGCCATTGATTATGCCTCAAGGCAACTCATAGCGCTACAACTCGTCTTCCAGAGCCTTTTTGAGAGGCTTCAACCTGGCGGTTTTTTCACTTGGATTTAAGGAGGGAAGGTATACCGGGCTACGCTCTATTGCATCAACCACAGCTAATATCTCGCCCTTTGTCACCCCGTGGCTCTCCATCGCCCTCTTTATCCTTCCTAACAGGATATTCATCGTAGTCCTTTCCCCAGCATAGCTCTCTATGGACCCCTCAATCCACTTTAGGGCCCACTCCTTATCCGCGCCCATGGACCTATATGCCTCAAGGGATAAGGGATAGGGGATATCGCTATTAAAACTTAGCTCTAAACCTGCATTAAACCTCAACCGAAAACTTATGCCCACACATAGGGCACTCCACTTCCTTTCTCAAGCCAGGTCTATAACACCGAGGGCAGCAGACTGTTGTCTGAGGGACATTTTTCCAGTAAATTGCTTCACCGCTACTGTAACTTTGATGGCAATATGAGCACCGCCCGCTATAGTTGGCAACTATTCTCTTAAATCCCTCTCTCTCCAACTCGCTTTCTGTTTTCACCGGCATTACGCTCGCCATACTAATTTCAACCTGAGGCTCTTGAATTAACCTTTGGCTGAATACGGAATAGTTTCAGGCGCCTCAAGCTTTTTGGTCTCCCAGCGCCTAAGCGTTTAGGTTGGGACCTGTGAAGCCCATTTTGT
>CAZAQQ010000075.1:0-1063 GCA_964487485.1 uncultured Candidatus Bathyarchaeia archaeon
CTTTTCACTGTGATGCGGCGACCCCCACGTCGAAGAGTTCACAACGCCAGGCGGGGATGTCCAGTAGCTTTCACATGCCTTGTTTGTGAGGGCGCTCGTTTTTCTGTCTATACCTTAGTGAGCCGTTCTCCTAAGAACAGATTATTTTCTAATTTACGAAACTGTTACCCAAATTTACTTTCGGGTATGGGTGAAGAAAGCCCCCATGCTCTGCCTGGGGGGCATCTACTTGCTACGTCTCATTGCCTGTCCTGCGTATGCACAAATTCCAACTCGTGGAGAGTTAACCACGGGCAGAAGCATTTCCTCACCGCACTTGTGTTCGCCAGCACACTGGTCGCAAAGCCATCCTTCGCCAGACCAGACGCATACACTACACACTTGCGTGGCAATTTTCCCACACAATCCGCAGGTTATCGAAGGGGGATCATTCTTTGCTAGAAGCTGGATGGACCTACCTCTAATTTTCACCCTTCTTTCTGATAGAACCCTGAGAGTAAGCTCTGTCGTAGTACCGAAATCATACTCATGATGAAACTTCATGCTAGGGCTGAGAACCTTACCCAGCGGAACATTCATGTCTTCTTCGTCAGACTGCTCATCTGGCTCCGACATATATCTCTTCCCTTCGATCCTAAATGCGCTCAGGTGCCCGCAACACTCCAACCAAGTATCTCTTAGGAAACCGTCCAGATCTTCAAGCGTTGCCTTAGCTGGTGCTTCAAGATGCATCCAATACTCAGGGTTGTAGCGACCTTCAACGACAAGGTGAAGAATCTTTGTTTTCTGCGACCTCCACTGATATGATGGAGCCTCGGAAACAGCTTTTCTTTGTTTGCACAATTCCAGGTGTTTCGTCATCGCTGCCTTGCCAAAGGTACCACCACAAAGACTGCACTTTCCCCTTGATATTTCCCTTTTCGATTTTTGCACTCTCATTTCAAGACCCCTGAAGGCATGTAGTCGATTACTCGTCCGACTTCCAAGCCGAATAACAGATAGCGAGTGCGAGCTTATTAGTTTCTGTTAATGTAGGGGAACATTTGGATCGTAACGGAACGAA
>CAZAQQ010000075.1:1163-7574 GCA_964487485.1 uncultured Candidatus Bathyarchaeia archaeon
GCACCATATACGTCGGTTTCAAGGAGGTCAAATCCGACTAAGGTGCAGCCTTTGCGGATTCTCCTACGGATCAGCTCAATGACTCGATAGATTTCTTCTTCTGTTAAGCCTGTGTAGTCGAGGAACCTAGCTCCCTTGAGAGCTGAATTAGCCCCTACATCGATGTCAATTGAAACGTACAGATGCTTTTGTCGCACTCGATCCAGCTGCTGCTTGACTTTGCTCAAATTGCTTTCGATCTGCTGCTTTCGCACAATGCTCAGTCCTTTTTTCTCAAGACTGGTGTAGGCGTCTAGGTATGTTCTCACCCGGTCGTCGTCTATCTCGAAGGCTGATTTGGGCGGGTAATCCGATACGCTGAACACCGAAACGTTTGCTGGGTCAACCAAGCCGTCCTTTACAAGATGAAGAATGAAGGAATCTGCGTTGTAGCTGTTGGGGCGTTCTTTGACGTAAGGATCAGACGGGTCGAAGGGAGTTCTGGGGTTAGTTTCAATATCGTACTGTATCAGCCCACATCTTACCGGTGAAGTTATTGCATCAAAGTGGCTGTCTAGAACAATGAAGTGCACGTTTTCGGGTCCATACTCATCGCATATCGCTTTCACGCATCCACCGGATAGTGAGTGATCAACGCCTATGAGGCATGGAATTCTTGGAATAATATTCTCTTTCACAAAGTCAGATACCTTATTTGCATATTCCTTGCAGCCGTTCGCATCGATGAATACAACGTAGTTCTCAACGGTCACCATAGGTGAGTATTCAGGATCTGGCGTAGGCTTTAACCAAGGCTCAACATGGAGCCCTCCAAGCTCGTGGAAGCCTTTCGAAATACCTAGGCTTCTAAGAGAATTGATCACGCCATCGTAGGGATCCTTGAAATCCACATCGGCGTAACGGGATTGAGCATGAGCCAGTTTAAGTTTAATCCTTTCTTCTCTTTCGTCTGGGTCTAGGGGAACGCTGAAAAACCGGATTTCTTCCACATATGCACTCTCATTAGTCAAGCTCATGCTTTATCTGAGATCTTTTCTTGGGAGGAACTTCAAATATTGCCTCAGGACTCCAGATTATTGATCGTCTATTTCCAGCCGGCTCCGCCTCATACTTCTTTTGTGCAAAATATCAGTTCGTTCTCTTGGGCTATTCTCTGCTTTTCAGTTGGGTGTAGGCATGTGGTGACAGATAGTTGGAGAAAATAGGAGGCAGCCTATTGGCCTTAACATATGATCTTTGGAAAGGATAGAGGATTTGCATAATTTTTGAAACGTGACAAAAAAGAAGGGGGAGGGAGATTACTTCTTCTTGGCTATTTCAGCCATTATTTCAGCTATGTCAAGCATCTTGAGCTTGGATCCCTTAGCCTTTATTGCATCGTCGAGGTTTCTCCAGCAGAATGGACAAGTGCTGGCGAGGACTTCTGCCCCGGTTGCTTCAGCTTCTTCAACTCTTTTCACAGCTGTCTCCATAGCAAACTCAGGAATCCCAGATTTGACTCCGCCTCCGGCTCCGCAGCACCATGCATACTGGCGGTTTCTCGGCATTTCTATCAATTCTACGCTTGGAATAGACTTCAGAACGTTCCTGGGTGAGTCATAGACCTCAGCGTGCCTGCCCAAGTGGCAAGGATCATGATATGTTATTCGCTTCTTGTAGTCTCCAAGCTTGAGGCTTCCTTTCTTTATTAGATCCTCAACCAACTGAGCCGTGTGAATGACTGGTACGTTGAAGTCTACTTTCAAAACTTCTTTGTAGCCCTCAGGGACTTCTTTCTGATAGTCCATTTTAAGCGATCTATAGCAGCCGGCACAAGTGGTCACTATTTTGTCCGCCTTCGTCTTACTCAGCAGAGATGCATTGTGTTCTGCTACGGTTTTAGCCAGATCCCATTGCCCGGTTCTCAGAAGTGGGGATCCGCAGCACCACTCGTCTTCTGCGACTGTGAAGTCTAGCCCTAGATTCTTGAAAAGCTGAACTGTTGCTTGGGCTATGTTCTTCTGTCTATAAGATGCGGTACAACCTGCAAAATAGAGGTATTCAGCTTTCTTTGACGATTTCTCCCTAAGATCCTTAGGCAGCCAAGCAAATCTCTCAGCATGCCTGTCTCCGTAGGGGTTATGCTCCCTCTGTACGTACTCGCCGAATCTTTTTTGATTTGGAAGAGGTCCAACCCCAGCCTTATTTGCTTCGTACCTAAGCGTTTCCATGGTTCTGATGGTGTATTTCTTGAAGTCTACTTCGCACATGCTTTGGCAGCCAGCGCATACCTGACAAGCGAATATGGGGTGGGCTAAGCCTTCAGTCCACTTCAATTTGCCTGAAAGCAAGCCTTTGGCCGCCGAAGACCTCCCCCTTGAGCCATAGTAGATGTCGAAGAAGAAGCTGTCTCCTGAGGGGCAACCAGCTGCATAGAGGTTTTTCCCGGCGCCCCATTCATAGAAAACTTTGCAGTTACCGCAGTGGGTGCACGTATATATCTTGTCTCTGAGCTTGCTGAGTTCTTCGAGAGCCATCTTACCTCACTCCGAGCTTACCAGGATTCATGATATGGTTCGGATCCAGCATGTCCTTGACCTTCGTTATCAGCTGGATGTAGCCGGGATCAGCCTTGGAATTCAAAAGGCTCTGGTAGTCTACAGGCGGTTTGTAGGGGATTAAGCCGTACCTTATGCCCACTTCCACCGCTTTCGTCATAGCATTCCTAGCGTTTTCAATGGCTTCAGGAGTTTTCTTGTCAAAGGGGGTCATCGCTCTAAGCATGCCATAATGGGAGCCCTTGAAGTCTGTGACCCTAACGGCTGGCGATAGATTGTGCGCTATGTATATCTTCTTCCATTCACTGTAAAGCTTCGGCCAATTCACAGCTGGCGTAAATGTTCCAGGCCAAGCAATACCTGCCACTCCAGCACCACAGTAGTTCTTGGTAGACCCGATTATTCGGCTCGGCAGCTCAGTCCTAGCTCTCTTCGCCTCTGGTGGATACTCGAACTCCAGTAGGGAACTGCCTTTTTTCTGCTCCTCCTTGACGGCTGTCTTCCAAAGATCTCGCTTCGCCTCAAGCTCTTTTTCAGACCATGCGCGCAGGACCGCAAAGCTAAACCACTCTGGCGCGTCCTTCGACTTCTCCTGATACGGGTATGGTATTGGAACTTGGGCTAGCCACCAGCTGACGGCTGTCAATTCATCTGCAGCATAGGTCTTCCTAAACCTGATCATATACCGAGTCATATCTTCAATCGTATCAGCCTTCACCGTCACCACATCTCGATAAGGTGGAGCTTCGACAACCCAGACGCCTAACTTCGTGACTATTCCAGTTGTGCCAAGCCAACCTACGAAAAGCCCTGAGAGCATGGGTAATGGGAATAGGCTGTGCCAAGAATCTGAAAATGCGCAGGAACCTACTTTAGCTATCTCGCCAGTCGGCAGAACAACCTCCATGCCTGTGATGAATTCGCTGTTGATTCCGAATCTGCTACTGAAGTGTCCTATTCCATGGTTGACTGCAAGAGCCAGTGGTGAAGCGGAGGGTGTTCCAACAGGCCATCCGAAATCGTAGCCTTTCTCTTTTAGGGCGGCTGAAAGCTTAGCGTGGCTGACTCCAGGCTCGAAAACCGCGTATCCAACATCTGTGTTGATTTCGATTATTCTATTCATTCTCTTTAGGTCTACGATTATTCCACCCTGCTCAGGAATTGTCAATCCACCTATGTTTGTTCCCGAGCAGTAGGGCACTATTGGAATACGCTCGAGATTTGCCAACCGAACAATTCTCTGAACATCCTCGACAGTCTTCGGCATCACAACGTAGTCCGGCATCCTCGGCGTTGCCCAAGTCAGGTCAAAGGAATATGGATACAGAACATGTTCCTCGTCAGACGCGAACTGGTCGCCGACAATCTCCCTCAATTTTCTTAATATCCTATCCTGCTTTTCACTCAAGTTCTAACCCTCTGTGGAAACTACGTCACATCACATTTAAACTTTTTACTCAAACTCTCTCCGAGTATGATGATGATATGTTTAATGATGGATATAAATTTATAACTATAGTTATAAGCAACAACTTGCTGGGAACTCGGGGGAAAAGGTTATACGCAACTCTCCCTTAACTCCTCGAGAGGTGAGAGGATATGTCGCGTCAGGCAATAAAAACAGGCGTAATCGTTTTCGATGGAGCTGAGGAACTGGACATTGTCGGTGTCTGGGAAGTTCTGGGAGTAGCTAGCAATATGTCGAAAGAAAAGTATTTTGAACTACATTCAATAGGACTCGGAGAGACACCCGTCAAATGCGCCCACGGTTTAACGATAGTCCCCTCCGAACCTTTGAGTGACTTATCGAAATATGATATCGTTATCGTCCCCGGTGGAGGCTATCTAAGGGGCACAACAGGGGTAAAAGTCGCTGCTAAAAACCAATTACTGTTGGAGACGATTAGGAAGACAGGAGAAGCGGGGAAACTTATTTGCTCTGTTTGTACTGGAGCGTTTGTACTCGCAAAATCAGGTATACTCAAAGGCCGAAAAGCCACAACGCACTATATGGTTATAGAAGAGATGAAGAGCTGGGCGGAAGGAGTTACGCCTGTGAAACAAAAAACCGTGCTAGACGGTAACGTACTTACAGGCGCTGGGATATCATCGTCCATAGACACTGGGCTGAAGATAGTTGAGCTTGTCCTCGGTAAGAATCTTGCCTCGCAGGTCAGTGAATATATGATGTACAGCCCAGCATAAGTTACGCGGATGACGAATTCTGCAAAGTTTTTTCTCGATCTTCGTACAGAGAGAGAAAAATTCTTGAGAGGAATATTGCTGAGGGCTTGATGTGCAGGCCGCTTTCGTCCAGCATTAGACGCGTGTCGCCAATGTTGGCGAGTGTCTTAGATGGAAGCGAGAGCCATGAAGTAGTTCAGTGTCCCTCTCATCACATCTTTCTGAGTAATTATTCCCGCTAGTTTCCCTTTATCCGTTACCAGAAGCCTACGGATGTTTTTCTCCGTCATGATCCTGGCGGCTTGGCCCAAGGCAGAGTCGACTTCAATCGTGACGAGGGGAGAGCTCATGAATTCTTCAACCTTGCTGGCGCATAGGGTTTCAGGGCATGCTTTTCTCATAATATCCCGCTCCGTCAATATCCCCACAGGCTTTCCATCCTTCATGACAACTATGGAACCCACCTTCTTATCCGCCATAAGAGCAATAGCTTCCTTCACTGAAGCCGTGTTCTTCACTGAAAAGATGTTCGACGACATCACATCTCTTACCGCAACGTACATCTTCATCTTCTAAACTCTCCCCATGAATCGTCCTTATAATGTATTGAAGAACTATTTTTAGCTTTGATGGTTAGCTTGGCAGAATGGAAACAGGTCTCTACACGAACAGATGGGGAGAGTTCACGAGGATGCTTTGGCCAAGCGTTGCGGATTTTTCTATGTTTCAAACAATCTCGGCATAAGTTTCGACATCTCAACTTTGACCGCTAATCATATCTTCTATTTTCAAGATGACTTCTTTGAAAGATTTTTCTCTTCCTCATTCCTGCAAGATGATTCTGTGAAAGTCAAAACCAGATTGATAGCTGTACACATCTACGTACCGGCTGGCGAGTATAGAGAGGCTTAAACGAGAAAACTTATGGGCACAGTTACTCGGAGAACACCTTTGTAAGTATATCTAGATGTGGTTCGTATAACAACTTAGTTTGGCGAGGTTTTTGGCTTGGGGATTTTGATGTTGGGAGATGGCGAAATCAGATCTCTCTTGTCAATGAATGAAGCTATCGAGGCAGTGGAAAAAGCCTTCAAAGAGAAGAGTCTCGGCAGAGCTCAGTCTCCTCTGAAGTCTTTTCTTTTTTATGAGAGATACAACGGAGACCACAGGGTTATGCCAGCGTACTTGGAGGAGCTTAAGATCTCCGGAGTGAAAATAGTTAACACTCATCCTGAGAACCGGAGCAAATTCAATCTTCCAACCGTTGCAGGCATAATAGTGCTCGCCGACCCTGAAATAGGAGCCATATTGGCGATTCTAGAGGCAACGTGGATAACCGTTGTGAAAACTGCTGCTGCCAGTGCTGTTGCCACCAAATACATGGCGAGGGAGGAAGCAGGTGTGTTAGGTTTAGTTGGGGCTGGGCTTCAAGCCGTAGCCCACGTCGAGGCCTTAAGCAAAGTCATGAAGCTCAGGGAAGTCAAGGTTTGGAGCAGAACTCCTAAAACCGCTGAGAAATTTCTTGAACGAGTTGCTGAAAAATATCCTGATGCAGATTTAACCATAGCGGACACTATTGAGAGGGCTGTCAAGGGCAGCGATGTGGTGGTGACTTTGACTCCTTCTAGGCAATCCATTGTGCTGGAGGAATGGGTGGGGCCTGGAACTCACATAAACGCAATAGGGGCTG
>CAZAQQ010000076.1:0-5804 GCA_964487485.1 uncultured Candidatus Bathyarchaeia archaeon
AGGATGTAATCTGCGATTTCCTCGTAGTTCGCCCTCAGATTGCGCTTGGCGAATATGCTTGCGATTTTGATCGCTGCTCCCGCTATGTGGGAGTTAGCGACGCATGAACCCACATTCGTAAGTCCACCCGCGTCAAAAATGCCTGGGTAAGTCTCGTAGAGGGTTTTACCCTCCTCATCCTTGTACATGGCAATGGACATGGCTGAGCATCCGGAAGAAGTCACTATGTATCGGCGGTCGATGAATTCCTTACACATTTCAGCCACTTCCTTGCCGCCCTTCGAGTAGTTGGCGCAGCCTACGAATGCGATTACGCCTGGAATTTCCCCTAGTACTATGGGGCTGCCTACGGTTCTTATCTCAACATCCTGAATCGCTCCTCTTCCTGATCTGACCTTGAATTTTTCTTCCTTAATCGTCTTCTCAGCCGCTTTCACGATGAAGCTGTGTAAAGGCAAATTAACGCGGCAAGCTCTCTCGCAGCGTCCACAACCTATACATATCTCGTAGAGTTCTGCAAATTTATCCAGCTTCCCCTTCCGCGCTTCTTCCATAGCGCCGGGAAGATCTAGATCGTCTGGGCAAGCTCTTCTACATTCATCGCACCTGATGCACTTCTTAGCTGCGCTTAAGATTTCATCTACTTCTGGAATTGCTTTGAATTTGTTTCGTTTAGGAGCAACTTTCATCGCTGCCTTAACAGCTACTTCTCCCACTTTATCAGGGTCAAGAATTAATGCGCCGGGAATCTTCCCATCTACTAGGTCGGCTACGATTTCATCTGCAGGATCCGCAGTTCTGTTCGGCAGGCCCATACAGTTTTTCTCAGTTGTGGCGATGAAGGGGGCCTTGATCTTTTGCGCTTCAAGCAAAGTGTCTGTGCGAATACATTGTTCATCAACTACGACGACATCTGGGATTCCGCTTCTGACAAAACGCAGGGTCCAAGTAATAGGCCCAACGATCTTGGCCTTAGGGTCGTATCTCGTTATGTCATGGGCGGTACAGCAAAGACCGCAGACCTCGATGCTACCTTCAAGTTTATGATCCCTTAGGTAGTCTACGATTCCTATGGCTGGAGGAACATTGTGACCGATGACCAACACAACTGGCTTAGAGGAGTCTACCACGCCTCCTCCTATTTCAACGAGTGGTGCCTCTGGATCTGCCTTTGGAAAGCGATAGGCCGAGATTTGTGCAGCATCCGCTACTTCCAGCGCCACATGGTCTAACATTCCTGCATGAAATACTTTGGACTCAAAATCTATCCCACTGCCCTCCTGCCCAGTGTGAGTTGCTGCTAGAAGTTGCACAATCTCTTTTTCTACGTAGTCCAGAACATCCTCCAAATCTCCAAGTGTCTTAGGCCTAATGCCGCAGACCAATCGAGTTATGGGCGCCTCAACTTCGATATTCAGTCCACCAACATCTATTGGAGAGCCCCTGCCATACCTCTCAATCAGGTGTTCGATAAGGTGTCTAGCATGACCTGCATGAGTTGAAGCTCCTATGCAACATGCGATCAAGACTATGCGAGATTGTTGACCTGCCATGTCGATGCCGCAGGCACCTCTTTTCCCCTTAGTCAAGTCGCATTTACCCATGGTGCAGAGGCAGCAAACATCGCAGAAGGGCATGTAAAACGGCTTATAGCGATTCAGAACCGTGTGATCCCATTGCCTTAACTCGCTCACGGAGGGAAAGGGGGTTGGGCCCAGCGGCTCAGGCCACGTTTCCTCGAAAATTCTTCCAAAGGAAATTTCCAGGTCTTTTACCACGCCTACGTCTGTTTTCAATTCGTCAACTTTCATGTGAATGGCTTTTTTGGACATTTTATCCACCTATTTTTCTTGGTAGTAAATTATATAACGGGAGTTATAATCTTGTCGTTCGTATGCCTAGCCTCTCTAACCATCCCTCAGAACCTCGGTGGAACGATTCATTTTCAGTGGTTGCCTAATGCTAGTTAGACATTTTATAAAACGTTTTCGACCCAATATGCAAAGGAAAAAGCCGACCGTTTAAGGCCTAGCGAGAAGGGAATCTTTATGATTCTATAGACTCTGAGAATACCCAAGGTTGACGCCAGCGTGAAGTATTCCACCAAAGCCCTAAAAACAAAATATTGGACTCCTAACACAGATTACCTTAAAACAATAACGAACTCAGCAAAGAACGAAGTTCAAGACAGTGACATATTGGTCATATCTGAAAAAGCCGTTTCAATTGCCCTTGGCAGGATCATAGATGAAAGCAATGTCAAGCCCAGATATGTCGCAAAGATCTTGGCGAGTTTCTGGATGAGGAAAATATGGGGCTATATTCTCGGCCCCATATGCCACCTTGAAAAACAAAGCATTGAGAGATTAAGGGAATATCCCCTGCCTGAAGGGTCAGCTCACAAACAAGTCGCCTTGGAGTATGCCGGGCTAACTCAAGCGTTAAGACATGGATCTGAAGGAGGCATAGACGTTAGCAATCTACCCTACGCCTATGCATGCCTACCCCTCAACAACCCAGAAGAAATTGCCAGAACCGTCCGAGAAGCCATATGGAAAGAGACTGGGAAAAAAGTTGCCGTCCTTATTGTTGACACAGATAAGACCTACAGTTTCCGCAATTTGCACATTACCCCGAGACCAAACCCGATGAAAGGCATCAAGTGCCTAGGACTTTTTGCTTATCTACTCGGAAGAATTCTCAAACTGAGACCGCGATCCACTCCGCTAGCAAGCGCAGGCCTTAACCTAACCATTGAACAAGCGTTAAGAATAGCTGCCATAGCTAACAAAGCACGAGGTTACGGCGCTGGTAAAACCGCTTGGGACGTTGCGAACCATTTTGGCGTAAGGCTTATGGAAGTCACTTGGCAAATGCTTGAGAAAGTTAAACATTCTCCAATAGTGATCGTGAGAAAAGTTAACCAATAGCCCTAGCCTAGTCTATCGTACTCCCTAATTGTTCTAGTGCATAGGTTATGTGAAATCTGCTTTCTGTCTCTTGCACCGCCAATAGACAATTGGGATAATGAAAATAGGCTCTGCTATTTTCCTATTAGGATCAAGCCCTAGGTCTTTTTAGTCTCTCTTGGACATAAACTTCGTCGGGATCGCGTCTCTAGGAACTGATTCTTTAGACAAACCCTATGCCCCGGAATATGGCTCCGGGGACTACAGTCGTCTCTTTCTCTGATCACGCTTAGGATGAGCCCTCTTGCGTCTCCTCTTCATCAATACAATGGCGGCTAGAGCGATGATTATAGCGATTATTATGCCGAGCAACGCTAGGTTCGTCTGTTCGATGAGCGGTTTAGGCTTTGCTTCTACGGTGAAGGGGGCGGGTGGGCTTGTTGTTGCAAGGTAGCCTTCGTCCCCGCCCCAGCTTGCGAATAGGTTCCAGTCACCTGCCATGTCTGGCACATAGGTGTCAGCGAATTTACCTTCAGGCGAAGTTGTGATGAATTTTGTTAAAGTGGAGCCATCTGGCTTCTTGTAGGTCAATGTAATCGGGACGCCGCCGCGAGCTGGGGAAAGGAAGCCTGAAATAGAGATGGACTCACCTTCTTTGACCTTTGAAAGCGGGACAGAGCATGAAATCGAACTTGAGGCTTTTACTACAGGTAGAAGCATTTGTAAGCTAACATCATCAAAGAAAACAACGGAATCCGGCATGCCCACTTCGCTTACAAGACCCTGCCGAAGGAGTTCGAAGCCTAGTTCGATCCCCTTCAGGGAGAATTTTGATGTTGGGCCAAACTTGTCTTCAAAATCTCTCTTAACATTCCTCTCAACGCGGTTCCATCGGCCTGTTTCACAATCGACGAAGAAGTTTACGGTATCGGCGCTATCGCTGGGAGGCAAACCACCCCAAGCCATATGGTACACTAGTTTAGCAAATTTCATTTCCTTGGAAGGCTGTTCCACTCCCAGTAGCACCCAACTCCGAATCCATGTGTATGGAGGACTCTTAACCTCTCCTCTTACATTGGGATGCATCCAGAAAACATACATCAAGTCGAAAGTAAGATCTTCTCTAGTTATCACCTGACGTATGCTAACTCCAGTCGTGAGCTCGGGTGAAGAAGGAGACCCACCTCGAGATTGAATACGCGCAGAATACGCGCCTCCATGCGCCGTTGTTGTATCGAATATGATCCTACTGGAAAAAGGGTCGCCGACAGGGTACGCATTCCATCCAACAGGTTCTTCAAATCCACCATTTCTCACGAGGTCAACGATTCTAGGGGCCGAGGAAGGCTCGCAATAAAGCGGGGCCGGGAAACCTGTCAAAAAGACAGCTGCCAACAGAATTAGAATGATGGCCCTTTTCATTAAAACATCATCTTGGAGGGTAAGAACCTACGGCTTATAACCTTTTTTGAACAGGCTTGGTGGATTCTCCGATTTTTATCTCCTTGTGAGGTTACGGCTTGTATCCTCCTAGAATGGCGATGCTGAGAACAGAAGCTGTTAGGTCGGCTGTTGTTCCAGGGTTCAGTTCGTGGGATGGAGTCCTCAGCTTCTCATCGAATTCTTTCAGCCTCCGCCTGCCCTCCTCACTCATCAGGGCTCCGACACCGAGAATTTCTCTGGCAGTCTTGGACACTTCTCGCGCTTTGTCTATGCTGACTTTTCTGACGATAAGGCTGTCTGGGACTTCGGACAGGATCTTGAGAAATACATGTACCGTAGCCACATTGATGTCTTTGGTTTCCCTAAGCTGTTGAGTGAAATATGGGTACCCTAGATCAAATGTTATCGTGTAGTTTTTTGCCCACTCCGACGCAATCGAATCATAGTTGGAAGCCATCTCAAAGATGTTAAGAAGGGTTAATTTTTCTCTCAGAATTCTCGTCTTTGAATTCGAATCTCTAATGTCGAGCTTAGACACTTTGCCTAGGCCTCCGGGTTTGGCAGCTAATATTGCATCGTAAACCGCAACTGCATCTTTGGCCGTTGTCGATTCAACTGTCATTCTGATTGCTTTCCTGAGATTGCGAGGCGAGATAGATCGATTATGGACCGTCATTCCGGCGGCGACGGCGATTGGCGAAAGAAGCAGGATTGAGCCCAAACCAGTGTTTCCCCCCCGCTGCCGATTTGTCATATCGAAAACCGCATTTCTAATTGTCTCGCCTACTCCAACCTCATTCAATCTTATTTTTCTCTTTGATACCAATACTCCCCGCATAGCTGCTTCCCTAAAATGGCGTCCTAAGGCGACAGCTGAGGCTAGAAACTGTTCATACCGCGTCTCTGGGAAATCGGCAGTTCTATGAATATTCCCGGGTTTAGGGTACGCGCTTACTTCTAGGAGGAGTGCCAGTTGCAAACATTCAGAAATGTAGGTTGCTGTTTCGTTAGCAGACACTCTCATCTTATCACGTCACGAAATTTGGAACAACCATTCTGAAACCTAGCCAGCTGTCAACTCAACACTGGGTTACTGGAAAAGTGGTTGATCTTGCACATAGCTTTTTCCAGTTACTAAGGCTTGCTTTGCTTTTTCCAATTCAGCGCCAAGATAGGCTGCGTGGTCAAGGCTAGAAATCAATCCATTCTGAATGAGTGCCGCATTGATCTCAGCAGGATTATCACCCTTAATTAAGGCGTCTGGTTCAAGTTGCCCGATTGAGTAGTGGAAGACAGCGATTTGACGGTTTTCTCTATCCAAAAGGATTTTAAAACATCCTTTGGGATCAGCTTGGTACCCAGTTTCCTCAGTCTTTGGAAGAACTCTAAGGCCCTTCTCCATGCCCGGGTCGAAGGCTTCCTCTCTAACCCTCTTGTCTTTAAGGATCAACA
>CAZAQQ010000076.1:5904-7504 GCA_964487485.1 uncultured Candidatus Bathyarchaeia archaeon
GCCATGGCAATATTTTCTTCAATTTGCTGAATTTTCTTTGCGCGATCTGAGGGACAAAGGTTTTGCTTGTCAACAGGCGTTACCACGATTGGGGTATCAACAGCGATTTCAGCGATATCTTTCATGTTTAAGGCGTTAACGCTTAAAATCAAGTCAACATCAGCCTCTACAGCTGCTCTCACTTCATCTACATCATTTGTATCGATGCTTATCGGCTTAGAAGTGATTGCCTTTGCAGCTTGAACCATTGTTTTCGCTTCAGCAGGGCGGCTTACACCCGAAAGCATGCCTAGATCCACTATGTCTGCTCCGGAACCCACGTAGTAATCAACCCAGTTCTGAAGCTCTCTCGAAGTAAGGTTTGGAGCGTTAACAATTTCAGCCAGTAGATACATTGGCGATCCTCTGCCCACAAAAATCCTTTCATCTCCGGCGCCTATGGCGAATGCAGTTGCTTCTTCGCTGAGTTTCTCAGCTTCTCGCCTTACCGAATCAAATTCTTCCATGGCCTGTCCCCGAATCAAATCAATTACTAATTCGCATGCAGGCACCTTCTTTGAGAGAGGTATCTTACCCAACATCCCCAACACAACGGGCAAATCCGCCGCATGCTTAGGACCCTTGAAGGTTGGAACCCCTAGAGCTTTCTCGATGGGGAAGGTGTCTCCAAAAATCATTCCAGGCACAAGAATTATGTCGAAGGTGGATACGTCTTTGGATGCCAACATTTTCGCAATGTATTGAGGGCTCATCAAAGCGGCGACCGGGCTTGGAAGCGAAATTACTTCCACCTTGAAGCAGCTTTCCTTCAAGTAACTCTCAACGGCCTTCTTAGCTAGGATTCCTGTTACAATACCTATTTTCATCTTGCCTTCGCCAAACCTTTTAGAAAACGTGTGAGAACCTTCTCAAGCTCCGACGGGTTTTTGGCAATGACCAAACGCCTTTTTCTGAGTTCTCTAACATTTCTAACATCTATTTCCCTAGCCCTAGTCTTTACCTTCTGATGGAATACTATGGCTCCGAAAGAGCATGCTTGTAGGCAGAGACCGCAACCTAAACATTTGCTAAGGTTTATTCTCGCTTTTCCATCGACTAAAGTTATGGCTGAAAGCTTGCATACAGTGATTGCGGGACATTCCTCGCATCCCTTGCATAATTCTCGACCCACCAGATAGGGCAGGAACGTCTCCGCCTCGCTTCGAGTACGGTCTGTAGGAAGTAGTATGATGGGGACTCCGGTTTTCTCCGCTTGAGATACAGCATTCGTCACAATTGTGTCAGCAATCCCACAAGCTATCTTGGCTACAGTATTAGCGCTGCAGGGGGAGACTACTAGGGCAACATATTTCCCACGTTGCAGTCGACCTGTAATCGGAAAACTAGCCCCTTCATCTCTAGACAGGAAAATTTCTTCATAATACTTGCCATGAGATATTTCAGAGATCTTAGGTCGGAAACCATACATCCTTAGAACTTCTTCACCCGCGAAAGAAATGAACGTCGATATCCTAACATCATACTTCTGTTTTAGGCGCATCATTACTCCAATCGTCTCCTCGAGGTAATGGCCTGCGCCGGTTATTCCCCACGCCAGATT
>CAZAQQ010000077.1:0-7464 GCA_964487485.1 uncultured Candidatus Bathyarchaeia archaeon
ACCAAATAGTTTTCCCAGTATTGAGCTATGTCTCTTAACCTATTGCTGAATTGTCGGCTAACGTAGGTAGGGTCGTTACGATATTTCTTTTCCAAAATCCCACTTCTTAGCATTGCTTTGTAAGTGTCGCTGAGGGTTTGACTACTGACCTTTATTCTCTCAAGGATTTTGTATTGGAGTTCCCGGAGGAACATAGGCCTTCTTTCCTGCGCAAAGATTTCGATTATTGCCTTGGCCACACCTCTTTTTTTCACACTGTGCGAGAATAGAATCTGGCAGAAACTGTCAAGGTCAACTATTTGCCCCAATGTAGTCTGCCTGTCAATTTTCGGGAAAATCCAAACCCATCGCCTTTGCCTCTCCTTGTAATATTGTTCTCGCGGAATTGTGCCGATTTTTCCCTTTTTCAACTGAACCGCCCTATTCTGATACATTTAATAGGAGCCCGTTTTCCCAGAAGATAAAACTTACTCTGATATGTGACAGAATGAGAAATGTGCTGCGGCAAAGGATCTTGATTACCTGTATCTGTGGTTCCGCGCGGGGCGAATTCTGACACATAACAGAATACGAGGACCTACCACATATGAAAATAATATATCTTGTGCTACGCCTAAGGATTGATCAAGGCAGGCAAGTCTCCCAAACTGGCACATGACTCAGGCTAGGGCGAGCAATCACTAATCATTCGAATTAACAAAAAATTAGGGGAGGTGTAAGAAAACGGGAAAGCCTAGGATGGTTCGAAAGAAGAAGAAAGAAGAAGAGAAAACACAACCTAAACCGACTCAAGCTCCCACCTGACGTAGTTCAACCAGACATGAGGGGGTTTCAAGCCCTACACATCCCAACATCGTATGGCCACATTGAGATGTGGCTTGGGACCTCACAAATCTGCAAGTGGCAGACTAGGGTTGTAATGTTGCAAAAGATGTTTTCTTAGGTTTACCGATTGTTCTCTCGACGTCTTTCAGCGCGCTATCGTAAATGTGGTAGGAAGTGCTGAAGCTGTAGTATTTGCCAACACTCAATCCAAGCCTAGATGCGACTTCTTCTTGCAAATAGGAAAGCCCGTACCAATTGTATGGCGCCGCTCGAAAGGCGTCGTGACTCCTAAAGACGGTGAACATATCCAGCCTTCCGTCTGGCGTTGCTATGAACTGGAGAAAGCTTAGACAGGGTATTGACGGATTCTGGTTCTTGGCCCATGCTTCTTGGACTATTTTATCGTCCCTGTGGGGAATCAAAGTGGTGATGACAGCTTGATTTGTAAATTTCTCTTTTTGAATGCGTTTGACCGCAAGTTCAAGTTGATTGACTTCGATCGCTTGGTCTAGAAATGGGCGGTAGTGAAAAACCCTTTCATGGTAGTCGTAGACAAAGGGGGTTAAGCATTTACCCTCGCGGTGTTGTTCATGGCCTTCAATTATTTCTCTTTTGTATATTTCGGCCATAGTCTTGGAGAGCTTGGGGTGCAATCTAGGCTCTGCTGAAGGGTTTCGAATTTCCGCTATTAGTGCGCAATTCAGTATCCTGTGTTTCTCGGTAGCTCCGGCTTTGAGGGCCCACTCACCCTTCTCGAGCAACTCGAAAATTGATTTTTCCCAGACTTCTGGAATGGCTTCTCCCAATATATGGAAAAGTTTGCTCATTGCTGTCAACAACCTTTCTTAGGAAATACAAGAATGAAGACGCATGACAAGGGTGACTTCAAGGACTTTATCAGCTTTTTGATGTATCTCCTGACAAATATTCGTAAATGTAGTAATATACTAGCGCTGGCCCAGCGCATGACATGGCTACGGAGAAGCCCTGCGATGGATGGCCGTACAAGGTTCCTTCAAGAGCGTCATAGTACTCTTGAGCGGGAGGAAGATAACCAGCCTTGTAGAGCCCATGCTTCGTTCCAATGTAGCTTAACCCTGGCAAGCTGTTCACTTCACAAGAGGGGGTGTGCATTTCGGTGTCTATCAACCATCTCAGAATTAGTCCAGCGGCTTTTATGTACTCATGTCTAGGTTGGATTTTATCTAGCCGCAAGAGGGCTTCGACAGCCGCAGTCGCGGCACCACCCATTTGCCACTCACTATATCGTTGATCCTCAGGAATAAAGCCGAATAGAATTCCTCCCATGGCTTTTCTCTGATTCCAGTACCAATGTTTACCCCATGAATAGTAGAAGGGCGTCAATTGAGAGCGTAACAAGAATTCAGCGGCAATCATGGCTCCGCCTGTTGGCTGTTCGTCGATTCCGTTACAACCGCATAGATAACTAGCGTTTTTCGTGAACTGGTATAGCTGTAACAAGGCAACAATGGCACCTGCAGCGTCTCCAGTGAAGGCTGATTTTATGTGGCGTTCACCTAGCGTCTTAGAAAGGTATGGGAAGCCGCCGTAGGTTTCTTCCGTCTTGTTCCTATACTGGGATGACAGGACGAAGTCACCGGCTTTTGTTGCGGCTTTCAGGTAGGTTTGATTTCCTGTTAGCTGATAAATCCGAATCCACGTACTTATGGATTCCAATGTATCTCCTAGCCTTACCCCATATGCGGTTGAAGGCAAACATGTGTACACCCCTCCCTGTTCGTTTTGAATAGTTAGAAGCCAGCTGGAAGCCCTAATAGCCGCTGTCTTGTAGGTTTGGTTCCCTGTTATTTCATATAGGTCCAATAGTCCGTTAATCAACGGATTGCTGTGTTCCGGCGCTATCCACCAAGCTGGCTGAGCGAAGTTTGCCTTTCCACCCCATTGCCCGAAGCCTGGAGGCACACCGCTGAAGAAGAACATACCCTCAGCAAAGCTTCCAACAGCATCGCTGGGAATTCTGGATTTCGTGAAACTATATGTCACGGATCTGTTCTGTTTAGCCAGTGCAACATAGTTGGACTCGAAGGTGGCTGGCCAATTACTGTAGCCTATTTGCAGCCGCATCGCCCAATCTGCAGCAAGCTGCGCTGCTGCCAAATATTTTGAGTCTCTAGTATGCGTGTAGGCTTTGACGCAGCACTGCATGAACCATCCAGTATCATGTGAGGCAATGTATGTAATATTCGGGCTTTCCGCGCCGTAGATAGCTGCCCACAAATAATTCCTTGTGTAATAGCCCGCCAAGCCCCCCCAAGCCTCAGAGCTAGGTGTATGCCAACCCCAAGAGCATGCGCTTGGTGTTATCTGAAACTGCATCATCCAATCCGTAGCCTCCAAGGCCAACATAAGAAATTCAGTTCGTGAATTAGGCGACAGGTCTCTAGGAAATATTACAGAAGCCTGAATAAAAGCCGGGGTAAGCACAACTAGGATAGCACACAAACCAAGCAAAGCGAGAATTGAAAGTTTTTTCGGCATGTTTTCTTATCCCGAACAGCATTTGAACTTTCTTCGATGATTACTATATCAGATGTAATTCTAAGTTAATCGTGTGAATCGTAATTCCTCGGATACTTAATATTTGAGGCATCAATCAATTGTGATCAGCGGAACAAGGAGGAGAGCTACCTATGCGTAGGCTGGCGGAAATACTTGGAGTGAGCAAACCTCCCAACAAATTCGCATTCCTTTTGTACGCAACTACCCTCCTAGTGGCGTTTCTCCTCTCTCAGTTTGTTGCTTACAAATATCTGGTTTATGCTTCAATAGGAATGGGTTTTGTCGTATCTGGCTTGCTGGTTCTCAACGCTCACCTTACCTACAGATCCAAGTCGGCCAACCTCTTCTTTTTCACGGGCATCGTGCTAATGTTACTAGGCCTAGTTCAAAGCGCTTTCCAAATTAGATTTAGGCCTTGGCTCTTGAGCATAAGGGATATCTCGCTCTTTTTCTCCGGAGCTTTCTCACTCACCTACCTACTCTTGGTAGTCTCTAGAAAATATACATCCACTCGAGGGAAGTTACGGCACTACAGAGATTTTGTTTCGATCTTCAACACTACTCTCGCAGACGAACTATGTTCATGCCTTAACTTTCAAAGCACAGTAGCATCTGTTTTCGGCATACTTGGGATTGGGGTTCTGTTTTCAACCCAAATACAGTTCGGGTTCCTGCTTATGGTCATAATGCTTGTCTACCAGCTTAGAATCAGTTGCAGTTGCTTTGCTTCGAAAAAAATAGACTTAATCCAACAGACGTCTGAAGAGTCTCTTATACTGTATGTTTGTGGTGCGTACGATTTTTTGGAGGGTTCCGAAAGGCTCCAATTTTTTGGATCGAGAGCAAGGACACTAAACCTCTAACTTTCTAGGTCTTCAGCTTGTGCTTTCGTAATATCACGAGAACGCCAACAACTGCCGCTAGCAACACTGTTATGATAATTACGACCACAGGTAGGATTCCTTGGGCCGAATTTGCCCTTGTCTTTGCGTCTTCAGCAAGCGAATTGGCTTTCAGAAAATCACCTTCTTTCTTGGCCTCCTTTGCTTGGGCAAGAAATTTCTCAGCTTCGTCAAGACCTGAGTATCGGAGTTGACTTTTAGCCACTTGAATAGCTTGTTCGGCGTCGGCTATCGCATCTGCAAGGGATCTAAGACCTACGTTGGCTCCCACAAGAGTACCTTTCTCCTCATATGCGTAGTAGGGAGCATCCTTCAAGTGCACTTGACCTGTCGAGAGCCAGGAAATGCGCAGTCCAGTTATCTGATCGTAGTGAATCGTGTCGTTGATCTCGACGGAGTCCCATTGCTGACCTGAACGGATGCCCTCCAGTACGAAGCAATCTAATGTTCGGTTGAAAACATTCACCTGAGTGATGCCTGTCACATTATATAGCTCCTGCCAAACCAATACGCTACCGCCTACTCCCGTATCGATTGGAACCCATAGGGGTTCACAGCTTCCCCAGTAGGGGCTATTCAGTTGCGCTTCCACAATTTCTCTTGAATCAACATTGACGGAATACAGTTCGCTGAAGACTTCCCTTCCGAACTTCACGTCGCTCCTCATTTTAGCGACTGTCGGACTAACGTATCCCAAGCACTGTAAGACAAGTTCTCCTGAATTTGTTCCGATTGTGCCATTAGCGTAGGTCACCTTTACAGATATGTCGTAGGCCAAGTACATGCCTTTGAAGGGTTGTCTTCGCACAGTTATCTGTTCGCCATCAGTCGATTTGGCAGGACAAGATGACTGAGAGGCGATCAATACTAGAAGAATACTAGTAATGAATAGTTTTGATTTCCTGCTCAACTGAACCTTCCTTCACACTGTGTATTTTGTCTCCGTCTTCTTAGGAAACTGATCAGAGGGCATAGGAAGTGGAGGCAATGGCGGAGGTATGCCTATGGTTTTCGAAATCAAAATCGCTTCCGCCATCGCAGTATTAGAAACTGCTTGAACAATCGATATTGGAGGTGGCTTTTGTTGCTTATGTTCCTCCAGTATCTTGTCAATCTCCTCTTTATCGCCTGACACGTGGGCCATCCCCTTAACCGTGATTTGAGCGATTGGAGGTGTAAAGTTTACCGTAAACACAAAAGGTGCTTCCACAATCGCATTAGGTTTCTGCTCCAACCCAAGAAGATTAACGTTAACGGCTATTTGTATCTGCGGTGGGAGCTGTTTGTCCACTCCCCACAATCTTTCGCCGGACAATTGGCTCACGAACACGCTAACCTGCAACAACGCGCGATCCTCCTGATCCCCCAGTAGGGCATTACGGCCTAACGTTTTAAGCATTGTTATTAAGCCCCACCTAACTCGAACTAACCATTGACTGCAACGAGCCTGCACGTTATATAATCGTAGGAGCCGAAAGAACAACGGAAATGCTTTTATGGAGGTCGTGACGAAAATACTAATCATTTTACGACGTAAAAAGACCAGAATTTAGAAAGTAAAATGGAACGGACATAAATGAAGGAAACAGTTGCAAAATACGTTGTCACAAAGAAGAGGGGGAAAGGCGGGAAGGTTTACGGCTCGCCTAGAATCTATTTGCCGACCAAGTTGACTAGTGATTCAAGTTTTCCTCTTAGAGGCGATTTAGTGAGGGTGCACATAAAGATAAGAGGTAGAGGGTTGCTGATTGAGAAAGCCTCTAGACGCGTGCTAAGGAAGTTTGGCGCGCTATGGACCCCTGAGGAGAATCTAACTAAGGCTAAAAGGCGGACAAGAGCCCGAGACTAGCGCTGGGGCCACCTCTTCACACACCCAAGAGGGTGGAGAACTCCTTGGAAGTAGTTCTCACATAACTTCCAGAGGTGGAGCGAAAGCCCCTTTTATGGAGGTAGAAGATACCTGCCTTGGTTAGCGTTGACGCTAACAACGGCCACCTAGAACCGCTTCAGCCTTAGGATGTCAACTATTCTTATTACGTCGGATCTGGAGACTAGGCCGGCGAGTTTGCCTTCTTTATCGATTACCAAAAGTCGCCCGATTCTAAATTCATTCATTTTCCTAATAGCGTCAACAACTGGCTCGTCCGGATATGTTGCTATCACTTTTCGAACCATTATGTCTCCTACTCTAGTCTTACTCCGATTCTCCGTGGGAATTTTCCGTACGTCGTCGAAAGTTATGATTCCAACTATGTTCTGGTCTTCGTTCAGCACTGGATAGCCCATATGCTTGTACTTCAGCATAACGTCCAGCAACTCTTCTATTGTCATCTGTGGGCTTACCGATTTGATGTTCTTCGCCATTACGTCTACGATTTTGATGTCGGATAGCACTGCTCCCGTTAGAGTTGTGCCGTATTCCCCACTGGCACCGATGTAGACGAATAGAGCTATCAGAATAAGCCAGAAGTTGTAGAAGAAACCCAATAACGCTAGGATTATTGCCAGCGTTCGGCCCAAAGCTGAGGAAATTTCCGTTGCCTTAAGGTAGTCCATGCGTCGTGCAAGAATTGAGCGGAGAACTCTGCCGCCATCCATTGGAAAAGCAGGTAGGAAAAGATTGAAGGCGCCTAAGAAAGCATTTGTGTAGGCTAGAAATCTTATGGCATCTATTGACGTTACCAGGTATAGGAGATATGTTAGCGCAGCTACTGCGAAACTTGTCAATGGACCTGCTATTGAGATGTAAAATTCCTTGCGGGGGTCTCGAGGGATTTCTTCCATCATTGATACTCCTCCAATTGGTAGAAGGACGATCTTACTGATTTTCACTCCATATCTCATGGCCACTAGTGAATGACCTAACTCGTGAAGTACAACGGAAACAAAGAGCGAAATTACCAATATGAGATATCTCAATCCCTCCTTAGCCCCGAAGACTAACCAGCCTCCCGCGCCAACAAAGACTAGTAGAAGGAGAAATGTGAAATGGAGCTCTATCGGTATCCCGAATGCTGAAGCGATTTTCACCGAGTTACGCAAACGAACACCCTCCTAGACTTATTTCGCCTTCAGCCCTAATGAACATAACGCAACGGGTTCAATCAAAGTTTCAAGATCTATAGCTCTGGAAATGTGTTTGACAGTAGATGCGAATCTTGAGGTTTTGAAGGGACATTTGACTAGTCAACCTTAT
>CAZAQQ010000078.1:0-7423 GCA_964487485.1 uncultured Candidatus Bathyarchaeia archaeon
TCTTCTCCGAATCAAATGCAAGGTTTGTCATTGCAACGAAGCAGGAGGAAGAGGTTCTGAACATTCTTGGTGAGCAAGGAGTTCCCAGAGCCTCAGTTGGCGAGGTTGGCGCTGATTCTCTCCAATTCCTATCTAATAGCACCAAGATACACTGCAGGCTTGACGAAATGAAAGACGCCTATTTCAGGTCGATTGAGAGGTTGGTGGAAGATTGAGTGTGTTGAAAGAGAGTTGCGGCGTAGTTGGTGCCATTAACGGCGGAGGAGAGGTAGTTGACAGGGTTTGGCTGGCCCTCCTCGCCCTTCAGCACAGAGGCCAAGAATCCTTCGGCATATATACCCACGACGGAGAGAGGTTTAGCCAAAGAAAAAAACTTGGGCTTATAAACGGGTTGGAAAACTTCTCCCACCTAAGAGGTAACATTGGGATAGGCCATGTGAGATACTCAACCATAGGCAAATCTGCTGAAGAACTGCTACGCCAAGATTCCGCCGTGACAGACAAGTTCGCTCAACCATTCTTTATCGACTACCAGAGAAGGGGAATAGCATTCTGCCACAATGGCAATATTGTCAACACGCTCAGCTTAAGCAAAAGTCTCCTTTCAAGTGGAATATTCCTGTCTTCTGAATGCGATGCTGAGGTTATCCTCAAAACTATGGTGTGCGAACTTTTGAAAACAAGTGATATTGAGAATAGCCTCAAAAGCTGCATGGGTAAACTTGAGGGTGCATATTCCGCGGTAGCCATGACTGGTGAGGGTGAGGTGCTGGCTTTCCGCGACCCCTATGGGTTTAGACCACTATGCTTCGGGGAGAACGAGGACCTTAGTATTTTTGCATCGGAATCCGTTGCCTTGAACGTAAATGGCATTGATACCCTAACAGATGTCAAGCCCGGAGAGCTTATTGTAATCAGACCGGATCAAAAACCTTGGAGAAGACAGGTCTACCCATGTGAACGCAAAGCGCACTGCATGTTTGAATATGTCTATTTCAGCCGCCCCGACTCCATTCTGAACGGGAGAGACGTATACGCTGCTAGAATAAAGCTCGGAGTCAACTTGGCGAGGAGTTACGAGACGAAAGCAGACGTGATTGTTCCAGTTCCAGACACAGCTAGGCCTGCAGCGGAAGGAATTTCGAGAGAAACCGGGATTCAAGTTGCTGAAGGGCTGATAAAGAACAGGTATGTCGGAAGAACCTTCATAATGCCGGAACAGCAAGCGAGAGACGACTCTGTAAACGTGAAGCTGAATCCCGTTCAATCTGTTCTGAAAGATAAGAGTGTAATCCTAGTAGACGACAGCATCGTAAGGGGCACTACCTCTAAGAAAATTGTGAATATGATTAAGAAAGCTGGGGCTAAGCATGTGGAAGTTTGGATAACCTGTCCTCCAATTAAGTCGCCCTGCTTCTACGGTATTGACATAGCAACCCATGCAGAACTAATCGCTGCCAACAAAACTGTTCCCCAGATTTCGAGAACAATAGGCGCGGACAAGCTCTGCTATCAAACGCTGGAGGGCCTGGTCGATGCTATCGGAGTTGCGCCTGAACACCTTTGTTTGGCCTGCCTAACAGGTGACTACCCAACCCCGACAGCTCAGAAGATTGCAGATTTGATGAAGATGAAGAGGCCGGGGGGAATGAGGTACTACGAAATCGCTTTGGAGGGGTTGACCTGATGCCAGGCGTTTTCGGTCTTCGTGCGTACTATGAGGATTGGGTAAACTCCACTTCTCGATTCATAGGTTACGGCTTGATAGGGCTGCAGCATAGAGGCCAAGAATCCTTCGGCATCGTAACAGCCTATGATTCGAAATTCAAGGTTTACAAATGCCAAAAACAAGCTAGGGACGCTTTTGATGAGCGAAAATTGGGTCGGATTCCAGGATGCGTAGGGATTGGAGCTGTATCCATCTACAAGGAAAAGAATAGGAAAAACGTTCAGCCAATAATCGAAAACGGCCTCGCCCTCGCATACGATGGTCGCTTCCAGTTGGAGGATGGCGCTCGAGAGTTTGCTCGAATGCTTGGCAAAGAGTTGGAGAGAAATCAGCCTGAACAAGCTGGAGCCAATGCAATCGAGAAAGTTTCTGGTGGATACGCTTTCTGCGCCCTAACAAAAGACGGAACTATCATATTCGGCAGGGACAAAAGGGGAGTTAAACCACTTTCCCATGTGGGCCTTGGGTTCGATAATGGCTTAGTTTCCTCTGAAACCTGCGCATTCAACGTCGTTGGAAGTAAGTCTCCACCGCAGTATGTTGAGCCAGGTGAATGCTACGCAATATCTCGTTACTCCAAGAAGAAGTGCAAAGTCGAAACTAACGATAGGAAACTCTGCGCTTTTGAGTGCGTATATCTAGCGAACATTCTATCTAAGCTGGATGGATTTGCAATTAGCGCTGTTAGACGAAGGATTGGAAAACGCTTAGCCGAAAAATACCCAGTTAGCGCGGACATAGTGGTCGGCGTACCTGAAACGGCACGGCCCTTCGCCTTAGCCTACTCGAACGCGACTGGCATCCCAGTTGAGGAAGGTTTCGCTAGAATCCTAGGCGAGAGAAGTGCCATTAAGCCCACGCAGTTTGAGAGGGAGGTTGGAGTACAGCTAAAGCTGAATCCAATAAGAGAAGTCATCGCCAGAAAAAACGTTATTGTTATTGACGATTCGGTTGTCCGAGGAACTACTGTGAGAAAGACCTTCAAGTTTATGCGAGACTACTGTGGCGTTAAAGATCTCCACCTTCTCGTTGGATCTCCGAAGATTGTTGCTAGATGCCCCTATGGCACTGAAGTACCAGGTGAAGATGAGCTAATAGCTAGACATTTGAGCGACAGGGAAATAGCGGAAGCAATTGGAGCTGACAGCATCGGTTTCTTGACTGTTGAGGATTTGGCTGATTGCATCGGAATCAGCCTAGAAGAGCTCTGCACTGGATGCTTCACGGGAAAATATCAGGGTGAGGACTAGTGAAGATACTGCTACTTGGAGACGGCGCCAGGGAGCATGCTATAGGGCATGGACTTCGGAAAAGCCTCACTACTCCTGAATTATATTGCCTCGGAGCTCATAGGAATCCCGGGTTGCTACGGCTCGCAAAAGAGTTCGCAACTGGAAATGTCGAAGACCCGAAAGATGTGTTGGAATGCGCCATAAAATTCGGCGCAGACTACGTTGTCGCAGGCCCTGAAGCTGTTAACTTCGCAGGCGTGCCTGACGCACTCGAGAGGGAAGGAATACCCTGCTTCGGCGCAAAAAAATGTCTGGCTGAGATCGAAAGAAGCAAGGTGCTTCTCAGGCGCATAATGCAGAAGGAGGGCATACCTGGTAGGATTAGGTATCTGGCGTTCAAGAATAAAGACGAGGCAGAAGCCTACGCGAAACTGAACCCTGAAAACATCGTGTTTAAGCCGCCTGGCCAAGTTGGGGGTAAGGGTGTAAGACTTGTTGAAGGAGACAAAGTGTACTTAACCTCCGCAACGGAGGGGATAAAGAAAAGCGCTGCTGAAACAGCGGAGAAATTCGGCAATCCCCTAGGCCTTGAAGAGAAAGTTCTGATTGAAGAGAGGATATTTGGCCCCGAATTCACAGCACATTTCTTCTGTGATGGCAACACCTTCGTCGCAACGCCTCTTGTGCAGGACAATAAACACGCATTCGACGGCATGGAAGGCCCTGAAACCGGAGGAATGGGTTCGGTCGCTGGGCCTGGAATGCATCTGCCCTTCATCACCGACGAGGATACTCAGAAGACAAGAGAGATTGTTGAAAAGACAATTCGAGCTATTCAAAAAGTTGCCTCCGAAAAATACCGCGGCGTTGTCGCTGGCCAGATGATTCTGGGAACTGGGTATTGGGATGTCCCACTGGAGTTTTACTCGCGGTTCGGCGACCCAGAAGGTGTCAACGTGATAAACATGCTTAACATTGAGGAGGGAGCTAGCCTAGAGGAAATATTCTCCGCAACCATTAGTGGCAAATTGAACACGTTGAAAATCAAGTTTAGGCCCGTAGCAAGCGTTGTAAAAGCTTTTGCTCCCGACGGCTACCCTCTCAGCAAGGAACTTGCCCAAAACCACCCGCTAGTTGTTGATGAAGCCAAGATTCTCAAGAAGGGATGCTCAGTCTTCTACGGTTCAGTCGATAGCCAAAATGGTCAAATGATAACAAAGGGGTCAAGGGGTCTCGAAATCTACGCTGAAGCCGAAAATCTTCCCGAGGCAAGTTCCAGCATCGAGGCAGTAGCATCCTGCATCAGTCTCTCTGATGGATGGAGAGTATTCCACCGGTCAGACATCGGAACCGAACAGCTGCTCAAACAGTGGATGGAAATAGCTGAAGATGCGAGAGAAGCTTCTAGGCGTAGGGAGGCTAAGGGACTCCTCTACAAACGGGTTGACTTCATCCCGGGTAGAGGGAAAATAGAGTATGAAATTTGAAGTGGAATGTGTATGAACATCGGCGTCTTAGTTTCTGGGAGGGGAACAAATCTTCGCTCCATAATTCAGTCCATTGAATCAGGTCGAATAAGAAATGCTCAGATAAAAGTTGTAATAAGCAGCAGAGCCGATGCCCCCGCGCGTGAAGTGGCTGCAAAACACAACATCAACGAAGCCTTCATTGACCCAACTGGCTACAAGGGCAAGAGATGGGAGTACGACCTGAAAGTCATCAACTGCCTAGAAAAGCATGGAGTCACGCCCGAGAACGGCCTAGTCCTCCTAGCCGGCTACATGAGAATTTTGAGCCCAGAGTTTGTAAAGGCGTATCGAGGAAGGGTTATGAACATTCATCCTTCTCTATTGCCTTCCTTCCCTGGGGTCGACGCGCAAAAGCAAGCGTTGGAGCATGGAGCGAAAATAACAGGTTGCACAGTGCACTTTGTCGATGAAGGGATGGATACAGGTCCAATAATTTTGCAGGCATCTGTCCCAGTTAAGGGGAATGATACTGTCGAAGCACTGTCCACGAGGATTCTGGAACAGGAACACAGGCTCTACCCAGAAGCAGTCAGGCTCTTCGTGGAAGGGAAATTGATGCTAGACGGTAGGCGGGTGAAAATCCTACTTTGAGCGCAATCGTCATGGACGGTAAGATGCTTGCGGAAGAAGTCAAGAAGCACGTGAGGGAAGAAGTCACAAGCCTGAAGAAACATGGCGTAACGCCGTGTCTAGCAACTATTCTGGCAGGCGACGATCCAGCGTCCATGACATATTTGAGGATAAAGCATAGAAGTTGTGCTGAAGTAGGAATTTCATCAAGAAATTATCAACTACCTAAGAACATTGAGGAAGAGAAGCTTCTTGGGCTTATTGGTGAGTTGAACGGTGATGAAGAGGTTCATGGAATCCTTGTGCAATTGCCTATTCCGCCTGGCATAGACGGTTACAAAGTCATAGAAAGCATTTCGGCGGAGAAGGATGTTGATGGCCTGCATCCTTACAATGCAGGTCGCATTTCCTACAAGAAATGCGATCTAGTTCCTTGCACCCCGAAGGGAATTATGGCTATGCTGGCTCGGTATAAGATAGGTATAGAGGGGAAGCATGCGGTCATAATAAATAGAAGCAACTTGGTGGGAAAACCTCTCTACACACTCTTGTCAAGCGTGGACCCTCTTCAAATGCTCTTTCTGAACACAGACATTCTTCTGTTGAATGCAGACGCAACAGTCACCATATGCCATTCTAAAACGAGGGATCTAGACTCCTACACAAGGAACGCTGACATACTCATAAGTGCGGTTGGTCGGAGGCCAGACTTCGAGGTCACAGGGGACATGGTTAAGCCGGGATCAGCTGTTATCGATGTGGGCGTTACCAAAATTGATGGAAAACTCTACGGCGATCTTGACTTCAAAACTGTCTCTGAAAAAGCCTCACACGTAACGCCTGTTCCAGGCGGAGTTGGACCTATGACTGTTGCAATGCTGCTGCACAACACTTTGATCGCAACAGGAAAACAAACAAGTCATGAAATAAAATACAATCTGAATGAACTTTGGAGATGAAACCTAGACTAGAAGATTGATTGGAAGTAGACCGCCAAAGCGAAAAACATGTTGAGCAGCAATGAAGAAAATTGTCTCAATCTTGATGGGCTCCAAGAGCGATGTAGAAATCGCGAAAAGGGCTGAGAACGCATTGAAGGAGCTTGGCGTAAGCTACGAAACAAAAATTCTTTCATGCCATAGAAACTATAAGGAGCTGGACGAATACCTTGCATCCTCGCAGGCACAAGTATACATTGCAATAGCTGGTTTAGCAGCCCATCTGCCTGGCTATGTCGCGGCTAGAACTGAAAAGCCCGTCATAGGTGTTCCAGTCAAAGCGGCGTTAGGGGGCTTGGACGCCTTGCTTTCTATCGTTCAGATGCCGAAAGGGGTGCCTGTTGCCTGCGTAGGAGTGGACAACGCTGAAAATGCTGCCTACCTAGCCAAACGAATTCTAGACCTTGGAAAATGATCCCTTTGCTGACCATTGGCTCCAATGGATTGGCACGTTCAGCTGAAAGACAGTGTGATCCGGACACGGAGCTAACCTACTCAAAAGCTGGTGTGGATGTCCGGAAGATTAGGAGGTTACAACTGGATATAGATGAGATTCTAGCCGACACATTTGCCACGAGAAGAGGGAAGTTCGGCCAAGTTCTGAATCTAAGACAGCATTACGCTGGCCTAATAGACATAGGGAAAGACTTGGCTCTAGCGCTGCATGTAGACGGCGTTGGAACAAAAGTGTTAGTCGCCCACAGGCTCGGTGAATATAGGACCGTGGGAATAGACTGCGTAGCGATGAATGTTAACGATTTAATTTGCGTCGGAGCTGAACCAGTCGCACTAATAGACTACCTAGCCTTGGAAAAACCGGATAGCAAACTTGTTTCGGAGCTAGTGCGCGGGCTCAGGAGAGGTGCCAAAGAGGCGGGTGTTGCAATTGTCGCTGGCGAAACCGCCATAATGCCGGATTTGGTAAACGGGTTTGACCTATCAGCCATGAGTATCGGCATAGTTCAAAAGCGCAAAATAGTGGACGGGAGCAAAATCGAAGTGGGAGACTCCATAATCGGTCTGCCAAGTAGTGGGGTACACAGCAATGGTCTAACCCTCGCGAGAAAAGCATTGTTCAAGAAAAGATTTGACAGAAGACTTGCGAAAGAGCTGCTTAAACCAACGAAGATTTACGTAGAACCGATCTTGAGGTTGCTTAACTCAGGGGTAGAAATCCATGGCCTCGCCCATATCACCGGAGGGGCTTTCTCAAAGTTGAGGCGAATTGGAGAAAGAGCCCATGTTGGTTTCCGGCTGGACAAGCTATTCAAACCCCACGGAATATTCAAGGTCATCCAAGAAAGAGGGAATATTTCTGACAGGGAGATGTATCGAACCTATAATATGGGAACGGGATTCTTAGTC
>CAZAQQ010000079.1:0-7376 GCA_964487485.1 uncultured Candidatus Bathyarchaeia archaeon
ACCTCTTCCTCCTGCTTCGTTGCAATGACAAACCTTGCATTTGATTCGGAGAAGAGAAGTTCCTCAACAGTCATTTTGGCGGAGGGAACTTTCCCCAGGTCTATCCTAGCTCCAACGTTTCCGAGTATGCACATTTCTGCAAGCGCAATTGCTAACCCGCCAGATGAGCAGTCGTGACAGGAAGTGGCATAGCCTCTCTTTATGCAACTTAAGACTGCGTTGAGCGTGCGCCTTTCAAGATCGAAATGGATTGAGGGTGGGAGGTCGCCAGTAATTCCTAGAAGGCGATAATACTTTGATCCACCCATGTCGAGCTTCGTTTTCCCCACAGCTATGATGGCTTCGCCTAAATCCTTAAGGCCCATGGTAGTGATAGGATCGTCCTTTTCTATCAAGCCGATGACGACGATTACTGGCGAGGGTTTTATTGCCTTTCCAGTCTCCCCATCTTCGTTGTAGAAGCTAACCTTCCCTCCAATGCATGGCAATGCTATGGCGTTGCAGAACTCTGCCATTCCCGCAACAGTTTGAGTGAAAGCCCAAAAGACTTCGGGGTTATTAGGATCTCCAAATTGGCAGTGGTCAAGCATTGCAACAGGTTTAGCGCCAACTGCCGCAACGTTTCTACAAGCTTCCGCTATGCAACTTGCCGCCCCTCTGTACGGGTCTAGGTAGCAATAGGTTGAGTTTCCATCAGTTGTGACAGCGACGAATTTACCGTTAGGCAGCCTAAGAACCGCCGCATCTCCTTGACTTGGCTTGACGACAGTCCTAATTCCTACTTCATGGTCGTATTGACTGAAGACCCATTCCTTACCGGCTATGTCAGGTGTTGAAAGCAAGCGAATCAGAATCTTGTCGAGCTTGTCCTTCAGTAGCCTTGCAGGGGGCTTCTCCCCGTGGAAGTTGGGTCTCTTCGTTCTCCTTCGCATTGCTGGTGCGTTTGCTAGGAATTCTGCTGGAAGCCTTGCAATCTCCTTTCCAGCGTTCTTTACAATGATCTCTGGTGGATCGGAATCAGTTACTTCACCAATTTCTGCGTAGGGAATCTCATATTTGCCGAAAATTTCAAAAACAACTTCTTCACGACCGTTTTCAACAATGAACATCATTCTTTCCTGAGATTCCGAAATCATAATTTCGATGGGATCCATGTCTTTCTCTCTGACATGTACCTTGGAAACATCGATTTCGATACCCCTTCCGCCTTTCGACGCCATCTCGGAAATGGCGCATGTTAAACCTCCTCCTCCCAGATCCTTCAAGCCGTGAACGAAGCCCGTTGAAACTGCTTCGAGGGTTGCTTCAATGATCAGTTTCTTCATAAATGGGTCTGGAATCTGAACAGCTGGCCTATCCTGCTCACTGTCCTCAGTTAAGACTCTAGAAGCGAAGGTAACTCCATGGATACCATCTCTTCCAGTTGAGCCACCGACTAGAACAGCTTTATCTCCGGGCCTACTCGCTCTAGCTAGGACGAGGTTTTCTCTCGGTCCCACACCGAGGCAAACAACATCTACTAAGCAATTTCTCTCAAAGCATTCGTCGAACTCTATTTCTCCACCAACTGTTGGAACCCCTATGCAATTGCCATAGTCCGCTATTCCTCGAACCACATTCTTGAGAAGCCACTTAGAGTGAAAGCTATTTTCAATGCGGCCAAATCTAAGTGAATCCAAGAGCGCGATCGGTCTTGTTCCCATGCATAAGATGTCTCTGATTACGCCTCCGATTCCTGTTGCTGCGCCGCCGTATGGGTCAATTGCGCTGGGGTGATTGTGGCTCTCAATATGCGCAGTCAAGACACATCCTTCCCCTATGTCCAAGACACCGGAGTCGTAACCAGGGCCAATTAGCACATGTTCGCCTTGGGTTGGAAGCTGTTTTAGCAATAGCCTAGACGACTTGTAGCTGCAATGCTCACTCCACTCAGCATCTATCATCGCCCACTCGAGGGCATTGGGTTCCCTTCCAAGAAAACGTCTAGCATACTCAATTTCCTCTCTAGTTAAGCTAACCGCCAATTGTTCCGTAATCATTTAGACCACGAGATCATGGAATGGAAAACCAGCTTGCCATCTTCAGACCCCAAGATTCTTTCGCATGCTCTCTCCGGATGAGGCATCAGTCCAACAACGTTTCCAGCGCTGTTTCGCACGCCAGCTATGTTATTCACAGAACCATTCGGGTTCTCACCGGCGTATCTGAAAACGATTTGATCATTTCTCTCCATCTCCATCAAAGTTTCTTCATCAACAAAGTATCTGCCTTCATGGTGGGCCACGGGCATCCTGACTAGGCTTCCTCCATTGAATGAGGCAGAGAAAGCTGAGTTAGTTGACTCAACCCTCAGGTCAACCCATCTACAAACAAATTTCAAACAAGAATTCTTCAGCAAGGCGCCTGGCAGAAGATTAGACTCTGCAAGAATCTGAAAGCCATTGCAAATACCTAGGACTGGTAATCCTTCATCCGCCATCTTCTTTATCTTATCAATCGCGGACGAATGAGCAGCTATTGCTCCAGCCCTAAGGCAGTCTCCATAGCTAAATCCTCCTGGAAGAATCGCGGAATCGAACCTTGAATCATCGAATTCCTTATGCCAAACAAGCTCTGCTTCCAGCCCGAGAATATTCTTCAAAACGTAGAGAGTGTCATAGTCGCAGTTGCTGCCTGGGAATTGCACGACTGCGACTTTCAAGTCTTGCGTCTAACCTCGATTTCGCATGAGTGAGCAACGGGGTTGAAAATTCTCAGGTCATTGCACATTTTGAAGGCTTTTTCCACAGCTTCTTTTTCGTTTTCAGCTTCTATTCTGATCAAAAGCAACTTCGCAGTTCGTACTTCTTTCACTGAGTCGTAGCCGCTTTTGTGGAGCAAATCCTTCATGATGGTTTCTCCCTCAGGATCCCTAGCCTGAGGCTTGTTTCCGATGGCAACTTGAACTAGGTACATAGTCGTCACAACAAATTCTTCTAAAAGGCTCTTGGTAGGCAAGCTCAAACACATTGGGCAAATCTTTCCTGAACCTATCTTTGTCAAGGATTTCGTAGGTTGACTTATCCCACAATCGCATTGAATCAGGTCCTAACTCGTCTCCAATAAGAATTCTACCACTTTTGTCCCTGCCAAATTCAAGCTTGAAATCAACTAGAAACATATCCTTACTTTCGAAGAATTCCTGCAAGATATTTGCTGCCGCAATCGTGGTGCTTTCGATTTCAAAGATTTCTTCACTCGTCGCCAGACCCAAGGCCTTGATGTGGTGGTGATTAACTAATGGGTCATGCAGCGAATCGTCCTTCAAGTAGAACTCGACAATTGGAGCCTTCAACTTCTCCCGGTGTTGGAAATATTTTCCTAGACCAACTATGTGGCCAGCGGCCAGTAACCTACAGACGACTTCTATTGGAATCATTTCAAGCCTTTTGACCAAAAGCTCGTTCGGATTCAACTGCCGTATGAAATGTGTTCTAAGCCCACCATCTTCTAGAATTCTAAACAGCTTCGCAGTGACAGATGCGTTAATCCTTCCCTTACCCGCTAAGACAGCTCGCTTCTGTCCGTCTCCAGCAGTCACATCATCTTTGAAGAAGAGAACTATGTCTTCGGAGTTTTCAGCTGGATACACGATCTTTGTCTTCCCAGCCGAAATGGAGATCCTGAGCATATATGAATCAAGTTGCGCCTCGGGATTTGAGTCTTTTTGACACGAAGGCATCAAGAAATCTATTTGTGGCTGCTCGGTTGGAATATCCATCCATGCATTTTCGAACAGCACTCTTGGCAGTACTACTTTCAGCAACTTGCATTTTCCCGACAGCTCATGCTCACCACACCCTCGGCATAAACTATAGCGGCCAGACTTCAGCATCTCCCTTCACATTGGGAGGGACTCCAGCCCACCCATATCACATCCGCGACTGGGAGGGAAGACCAAGCCTTGGTGGGTTTGAAGCAGGGCATAGACGAGGTCTTGCATGCTATGTTTGGCCAGGTTCAGGAGGCTATGTAGCAGGAGCTGGCTTCTCAGGGCTTGGGTACCAGACGCCCATCGACCAGGGCACGTACTACTCGCCTTGGGGCGCCGTAATCACCGACACCCTAGGCGATCTAATATTCGCGGTAAATTGGACTGATTATGAAGCTTGGAATGCTGCGCCAGCGAAAGGAAGATACTTTGAGCAGCTTCTGATTTGTATTCCGCCCGAGTTCTCTCCACCCCTGGATTGGGCTGCTGGAGACAACAAAAACATATTCACTAACATAACGCAGGAATATCGACATATGAGTACATGGAAAATAGACGAGAAAGATCCTTTCGCTCCTGGCTGGTGGGCTGTTCATATAAAAGGCGAAATCAATTGGCTGCAAGCACGCTGGGACACTACCTACTATGTGCGCCTATGCGGCATGAAGGCGCCTAGCATCTCGGGCAAATACTTCTTCAAAATGCTCTTAGATGCCCCGCCCGCAGAAGCGAGATTTCAATACTTTGACCCAAGCCGCAACGGCATCCCAGTGGAGAACTGGCCCGTTCTGCTGGTGAAGGGCGAAGTTGATCCAGCCTACATCTCGGGCATAGTACGCTACAACGTGGCAGGCCTATACGGCCTACCAGTTCAGCTGCCTGGTAAGGTTTGGGCTGAAGGCATGGCCAACGATCCGGTGACGGGCAAGCCTACGGGCCGCAAAGTATACGCGCAGGCTTACTTCAACTATACTGCCTGCGGATACTATGAGCTTGAGGGTTTGGCTCCGGGCACCTATGAGCTTTGGGCTAGTTGCGCAGGTTACCCACCTGTCAAATACTTGGATAAGCTCACGGTTCATCGAGGCCAATCTCTGACAGGCATAGACTTCTACATGAAGGTAGGCGCCGTGATTTCAGGCCGAGTCGACTCGAAATGCGGGGTCGGCCCAATAGCATGGCCGAGCGTGAACTTCAGCAGCCCATATCCGGGGAATCCAGCTTGGCCTGTTTCCAGTCCAACTCCCATAGCAATTGAGCTATATGATGAGTTGGGGAAGCTCACATGTTGGACACCTGTAAACTTGACTTTCATGCCGTACTCATCGCATAACTGGCTGGATGCGAGGGGGCCTGTCCCCATTCCAATAAGTTATTCTCCTGCGCATGGTGTGCCAGGCGTTTGGTCTAGGACTGGCGCGCCAAATGGAGTTGGCTCTGGCCCGATGTCTGGAGGCTCATATGCGGGCGGGTATAGCTATGGTCAATACTACTGGGTTGACCCTGCTGGTATATACACGAACGGCGGAGGCAGCTCAGGCTTTCAATTCCAGTTCGGCAGCTTGAAGGCGACCGACGTTACATCCACGATTCCTGAGACCACTTGCCCAGACTATTATGGATGCCCAGCCGAATTTGATGGCCATGTGCCCCAGCTGTGGGCCACTTGGGTTAGCGGTGTTAAGCCAGGCGTTTACACCTTGCGCGCCTACGTAAATGGCTACGCGCAAACTGAGGAGTATGAGGTCGTGGCTCCGGCGGCAGAGTTTCCAGGCAGCATCTACAGGACTATGGATCTGCGCAAAGGCAGCGCCTTCGGCATACAGGTCCACTTCCACAACCAAAGCATATGGGCTAAACCCGCCATAGTGGGTGGACCTTACAGCGTAACGGAGGGAGGTCTCAGCGAACCAGGTAAATACGTGATTTTGGAAGCTTACGATGTGGCTACGAAGAAGCTGGCGGGCTTCAACTTCACCTATGTGCCTTGGTACGCTACCAGCGCGAATCTGACGTTGAACGGCTTCGGTATGGCTGGGCCTGAATGGCCGGTAAGAATTATTCATCCTACTTGGGCGCAAATACGGTTTGTGCCTTTTTTCAGTTACATGAAGTACTCCCTCTACCGTCATAGAGGTATCCGAGACTATGGGCTTCCGGCAGGCACCTATGAATTCAAAGTCTATGTGCGAGGCTTCTATCAGCCTGAGCCTCTTCCACAGGCTACCGTCACTTTGTGCGCTTCGCCTACGAACCTAAGCTTCCACATGGTTAGAGGCGCAAGCTTCAACGTCACCGTCAACAGCATCGACTGGCAAATGCCTCCACGCCCTGTTAGCTGGAAATATCCAGCGCACACAGCTACGGAGAGATCATGGGATCCTAAATCTAAGGTACGCGTCTATGTCTTCGATGAGAGAGGCGCAAGCAAAGGATCTATCAAATACTGGTATGGCTACGACAAACACTATCAATGGTGTTGGGTTGACCCATGCCAAGTTTATGGCGATGATAAGTTGCCGAGCCCTAACATGGCCCGTGCAAAGTCATGGGTCGTACCACACTATTGTCCTCCTGTGAGAAAACTGTACTTTGAAGGGTCGACTGTGGCTGAGGCCAGCGGCCCAGACTATGATGCTTGGATGGATTTACCGGCTCCTGGACTGCAGACCTTTGGGGAAAAGCCTGGAGGTGGTTTCATCTGGAGTTCCATGTACTATCCCACAGTGCTACGTTCAGGCCTATACGGCTTCAAGGCTTACACCGTTGGCTATGTTCAGCGTTTTTATCCAACAGCATGGGCGACAGCTGGATCTTCGATGGCTAACATTAAGCTTGATCTAGTTTTGGGTGGGGAAATTAATGCCACAATAACATTCCGCAAAGAGGAAATCATTACGTCTCCTGATAAACCCCTCTGGATAAGGGTTAAGGCCTTCGATGAATCTGGAGTATTAAGGGCTGCGAACATAACATTCTTGGGCGCCTGCAACAAAACCGTGAGTGTCCAACTCGTCGGCTTTAGCACTTGGCCTGATTCAGGCTACCACGCCTACAGAGTAGCAACGATTCGTCCTTGGGAAACATGGATATGGAACAGGCCGCAGGAAATATGGTATAAGTGGGGATATTGGGGATACCGCGATCCGGGCAATGGGCTGAGCGCTAATCTTGGGCCCAAGGTGCCCTATCACGATGTGCCGGGGCGCGATTACTACCACAGCTACGGCATAGATGCAGGCACCTACAAAGTCGTATGCGAATGGCTTGACGCAGGTAGCAGCAAAGGCGTAAAGCTCACAGGCGCCATCAACCTCGGATGGCCCGGGTTGTTGCAGAGCGCTTATGGGCAGAGGGCTGTAGCCAAGGCCATGGTGCCCATCAGCGGTAGGGTCCATGTGTTCTTTGACTTGCACAGGCTAGGTTTGGTCAGCGGGAAGGTTCACGGCTTTAACTGGCTTGGACACTTGCGCACGACGAGCTGGATCCGCATTTCTATGAGTGGTTTACCGGTGTCAAGCGATCCAGATAGGATTCCATATCTACATCAGCCAGCCACCTTAGACGGCTACTATGAACAGTATATGCCTGATGGGCCTTCAAACCTGACCGTGTCCGTCGTGGG
>CAZAQQ010000080.1:0-4694 GCA_964487485.1 uncultured Candidatus Bathyarchaeia archaeon
GTATATTGCACTTGGGGGCGACGGGCAGGTGTATTCTGGCAATTTGGAAGTGAGCCTTTTCGCTGTAACATGGGTGTACCCTTGTTAGGTGAGAGAACTTTGACCCTATCTTACCCCAGCGTTTCCTAACATCCCTAACCTTTTTCTCTTCGCTCAACGTCGCTTCGACGGTCTGCGCACCCATCACAATTCCTGCCCATGCCAAGAAATGAGCCAATATTTCTCTTTTAAATTAAGGCGCTAGCTTTGAAACGTCTCAATTATTCTTTGGTCAAATAGAAATATATGCGCCCTCGCTAATAAAACATGCGTTATTATTCCCTTACCTGTGAGCGTCACGAACTCTAGGGAAGTTTGGGAAAATCATGAAACGGCCTACACATCGAATTTTCTTCCACAGATATCTAGGTATCTGCCAAAGATCTAGTTTGTCGAACGATCATCGCCACCAGTCCTGGGAAAATGCCGGATAACGCCAAGGCGCTTGGTATCCCATAGGATGTGGCTACGACAGATGTTAGGGTTGGTCCGAAGAAAGTTCCTAAGTCGAAGGCAACTAAGTATATTGAGTTGGCCAAGGCTAGTTCCGCCGGTTTGACTGCTCTAGCTACGACTATGGCGGCCGTTGGGTAGACAACGCCGTGAGATAGCCCTAGGCACACAAAAGCTGCCGTGAACACGGTTGGTGCATTGATGAAGTACATGAAAGCTCCCATGAGGGTGGTGTTCAACAGACCCAGCGAAAGCATCCTCTCCTCTCCCAATTTTTCAATCAGCCGACCTAGCATGAAACGCACGCCTGTTGTGACCAAGAAATATCCGAAGAATAAGCTGGTTATGTACCCGCTGGAAAAACCGAAGCTTTCTCGCGCATGTATGGGTGCATAAGCCAGCAATACGCCGAAAACGAAAGAAAAAGACATGTACGCGAAAAATGACCCTTTGAAAAGTCTGCTTGATAGAACCATAGATAGATCGCTTAAAGCCAAGTTCCTTCCAGATCCGTAGTCCACCCGGAGGGAGGTATTCCGCGCGAGGGAATAGGCCATTGCTAGGCCTATGAGAGAGGGCAAAGAAGCGATGAAAAATGTGTTCTTTATCCCAAGAAGAGCAACGCTTAAAGTCCCTATGGCCGGCCCTGCCATGAGACCTACAGCCAACGAAGCTATAAATGAGCTAATTGCTTCTACCCGCTTTCCGCTCAGAGCCATCGAAGATATTAGCGTAAGCCCAGTAACTCCGAACAAAGCGGCTCCGAAACCATGAATTGCACGTATCGTATTAAAGACAGCTAGGTCTTTGGCTAGAACGTACGCACTTGGACATATTGAACAGATCAGGAGGCTGAGAATAAGGCCTAGGGTTGTCCTAGTTCCTCTGGCAGAAAAGCCAACAGGCAGCTTGGACAGAGCTGAGGTTAAAAAGAAAACGGAAACCGCTAACCCCACTTCAGGAATAGAAGCCAACAAAAAGTCTTTCAGGTAAATAGCTAGGATGGGGCCCACTATTTGAGTTGAGGCAGTGGCACTGAACCCAATGACATACATGGAAAAAAGAGGAGACTTCAGTTGTTTCATCAATAGTCATCCCGGGCTCGCATGCTTTAAATCGCTATATGCCATGGATCAGTGCGAAGAGAACTACCCAACTCTCCGCATGACAACCTGATTTACAGAGTTGTCTTTGATCGGTACTTCATGAACAAATCAGGTTCAGTGATATAAATGATTGGAAGAAAGAACGTTCTAGCGATAATATTATTGATTGCCGGAGGTTTTTCAGAGTTCTTATCAACGACCTATGAAGGGCTGCTCTTCCTTTACGGACTTGGTTTCAAAACAATTTTCGCTGCCATTGATCTCGGAAGCGAAATGAGAATATATGTAAGCCTATACTTGACGTTCTCACTTCTTATCCTTGCACTGTTGTTCTTGAGCGCTTTAATTTTCTATTGGAATTTGCCAAGTCAAGCTGGCTCCCTTGCAATTGCGTCTGGCATTCTAGAGATTATTTCGATCTTTCTTCCAAGATCCTTTAACGCCACAATGTCCTCTACCCGCATCTTCACGGCGATTCTAACCCTAATCTTGGCTTTTGCAAGTGGATCCATTGGTCTATTCGCTGGCCGAGGCCTCCCTTGGCGGGCACCTTTTCTTTCAACGCTTGAAATCACTACTTCGGCTGCACTTTCCGCGTTGACTGGCGTATTCACAGCGTTAACGGGCTCCTTTGTTCCGTCTCCGACAGGAGGCTATACGCATATTGGCGACACGATAATATTCGTATCAGCGCTTTTGTTTGGCTGTAAGGTCGGAGGCCTCACGGGGATTGTTGGAAGTGTCGCAGCTGATTTTTATTTAGGATATCCTAGGTGGTATGTCTCCATTCCAGCCCATGGAATTGAAGGGTTCATAGCTGGAGTTGCTAGGGGGAAACATTTGTCTTTGCAAATCGCTTTCTGTGCACTAGGCGGTTTCCTGATGGCCACAACCTACTTCTACGTCAACATATTCATTAAAGGCTACCCAGTCGCAGTAATCTCCTACATGCGCGACCTATTTGGCCAAGCTGGAATTTCAATAGTTCTTGGAATAATCGTGACGAGATTTGTGCAGAAGGCTTTTCCTAAACTGAAAAGATAAGGCCCAGCCGATTTCGATACGTTCTGGAATAGTGTAGGAACAGCCGTGAAGATAGGCGCTAGCTGGCCTTTCGCGACTCAGAAAGTTTTTCCACAAGTTCTCTAGTCAATTTGGCTTCCTCTCCGATTAACTGTGATAGAGCATCTCTAGTCAATCTGGTTTCCTCTCTGATCAGCTGTGAGAGAGCGTCCCTAGTCTCCTTAATCAACTCGCCGATGTATCTCCTGGTAGCTCGGCCATTGTAAACAGAGAACAAGCCAACAATTACTCCGAATACTGTCGCTCCTCCGAGAACATATTCCCACAAGTCAAACTAACCATTAATCAGATAGCGAGGGACTGCATAAAAACTCTTTGAAGGTTTAATGCAAAGTGGTCTGAACCTTTGACTCCGTAATGAATTTCGAGAGAGGAGTTCAGATCCAAATTTGTTTAGTTGCTATTGTTAAGGTAGAGAAAACGAAATGATGCGGTATACCGTATTCGCTGCACACAAGAGATGAGTGAGTTTCACCGATGGACGTATTTCGGAGAAACTAGTCAGCATTTCTATTCTACAGTTTGCTGTTTCTGCAGGAATTCCTTCAGTATATTGCTTCTCACATCTGTGACTTCATGTGTCTTGGATTCAAAAATTCCATGCACCACTAATTTGTCTTTTCTTTGGTAAAGCCCAACCTCTATCACCCTTAGATCTTGGCTTTGAATAGCCTCCCTCATATCGCCAATCACCTTGTCTAAATCTGGATGAGGCCACGAAAGGTAAGCTATGACTTCGTCGATGATTGTCTCTCCATACACCAAAACCGGATTGTTAAGCACCATAAAGTTCGGTATGTTCAATATCCTGCCTGTTTGAACACTGGGCAAACGTTCTCCATCGCCAACCTCTATGAGGGAAGTTCGAACAAGCCCAATCTTTACAACATCGCCCTTAATCGTAGGTATTGTTAATATTTTTATTCGGCGATTAGGCTTAATCTGCTTCACATGGCGCATAATCACGCCTGCCAGCACAGAAGCTATGTAATCCTTTAAGACAACTGAAACGCCGAGAGCGCTGAAAATCACGCTAGTGATGGTCACGAGCAAAGCAATATCTACCATACAACCACTACCCGTCTACCTAAGCAATCGTTTTCCCAAGCGTCGAGTAAAGAAATCAGTTGTTTACGTGGGGCAAATTAACCTTTTCCCGTTCGTCGAATTTTCTTGTGATATTTGCTTGTACACTGGAAAGACAGCAAAGCTTGGCCTAAGCTTTCAACTGGCGAGACCGACGGCTTTCAGTGCCTCTTCCCTCGGAATAGCTAGGAGGGACTCAGTACTCACGTAGTCACCGAATTGTGTTGCGAAAGCCATGTATGTTTTTTCGTCTGGAGCTTCCGCAATCATTACTGCATCAAATCTGCCAAATGTCCAATACATCCCTTGAACCTTGACCTTGGGGTTGCTGCGAATAATTTCACCCGTCTTATTAATGTCCGCTTTAGTCAGCCTGTGCCTGAACTTTATCAAACTGACAAAAAACATGGTTTCACCTCCTTTCATGGTTCTATGCAAGGAAAGGATGGCCACAAAATTAAGTCTGCCGCATCTAGTCCACTAGCTAGGCCATCCATGGAGGATCAACAGGTCGGACTAGATAGGTCGCAGTTTGTCTGGAGTCAGCACGACATGGCTAGTTGATTCCAAACGCTTTTTAGAGTCGACAGGAGTCAAACCCTTAGGTTTGCCATCATCTTCAAATCTAGGCGTGGACGAATTGGAGATAATCCACACGTTTGATCTGACGAAAAGGTTCGAAAATCTGGTCGCGGTCGATCATATTAATCTTCGAATTGATGAAGGGGAAAGCCAGGGACTACCTTGCGCTGTGTCCGAGCCCTCGTGATGACAAGTCCATAGAGGCGGCGCTTGACGCACTGGCCGACAAGGACGCGCGCGAGGCTTTCTACGAGTTCTTCCGGGAGCTCCAGTCCCTGTACGAGATTCTCTCCCCCGACGAATTCCTCCGGGAACACATGGGCGCCTATCACAGGCTGTTGGAAC